>JAFXEA010000483.1 GCA_017521065.1 Kiritimatiellia bacterium
CTATACCATCGGTCTCGACTTCGGGACCCTTTCTGCCCGCGCGCTTCTGGTGAGAACCTCCGACGGATGCGAGATCGGCACGACCGTGTTCGACTATCCGCACGCCGTTATGGACGAAACTCTCATCACCCCGTACGGCTACGTCAAGCTCCCGCCGGATTTTGCGCTCCAGCATCCGCAGGACTACCTTGACGCCCTCGATCATATCATCCCCGAATTGCTGGATACCTGCGGCGTTTCCGCCGACGATATCATCGGCATCGGCGTGGACTTCACCACCTGCACCCTCCTTCCCACGGATGCCTCCGGTACGCCTCTCTGCCTTCAGCCCGATGGACGCTTTGCGGACAATCCGCACGCCTACGTCAAGCTGTGGAAGCATCACGCCGGCGAGCCGTACGCGGACCGTATGACCGATCTCGCACGCGAGCGCGGTGAGGAATGGCTGAACCGGTACGGCGGACGCATCTCAAGCGAATGGATGCTGCCGAAGGTCTGGGAAACCCTCGACAATGCTCCCGCCGTGTATGATTCCGCCGCATACTTCGTTGATGCCGGCGACTGGATTGTCTGGCAGCTCACCGGAAATCTCACCCGCAACTCCTGCGTCGTCGGCTACAAAGCGCTGTATCAGAACGATGTCTATCCTTCTCCGGAATTTTTATCCCTCCTCGATCCCCGTCTTGAGCACATTTTCTCGGACAAACTCTCCGGTCCCGTCACTCCTGTCGGCTCTCTCGCCGGACGGATGACGGAACGAACGGCAGAACGGCTCGGACTCCGTCCCGGCATCGCGGTTGCCGCCGCCGTCTCGGATGCCCATGTCACCGCCCCCTCTCTCAAGGTCACAGCTCCCGGCCAGATGGCGATCGTCATGGGAACGTCCAGCGTTCACATGCTCGTTTCCGAATGCGCAGAACCCGGTCCCGGCATCTGCGGCGTCGTGAAAGACGGTCTCATTCCCGGATACTACGGGTACGAAGCCGGTCAGACCTGCGTCGGTGACCATTTTGCGTGGTTCGCCGATACTCTCTCCCCCGCTTCCTATAAGGAAGAAGCCGAGGCGCACGGCATGTCCCCCATCGCCCTGTTGACCGAAAAAGCGGCACGTCAGAAACCCGGTCAGTCCGGCATTCTCGCCCTTGACTGGTGGAACGGCAACCGCAGTGTCCTCGCGGACTTCGATCTCTCCGGTCTGTTCCTCGGCATGAATCTGAATACCAAAGCGGAGGATCTCTTCCGTGCTCTCGTCGAAGCGACCGCCTACGGCACCCGCATGATCATCGAAAATTACCGGAACTCGGGAATCGCCGTGGACGAATGCCGTGCGGCGGGCGGAATTGCCGTCAAAAATCCGTTCATCATGCAGATCTACGCGGACGTCACGGGTATGGATATCCGCATTGCCGGTTCGGCACAGTGTCCGTCGCTCGGCTCGGCAATCTTCGCGGCATATGCGGCAGGTTCGGAAGCGGGCGGCTTTGATTCTCTCGACGAAGCCGCAGAAGCAATGGGAAAACTGTCCGACAAAGTATACCGTCCGATTCCGGAAAACAAAGCCATATACGACCGCCTGTACGCGGAATACGTTCTCCTGCATGACTACTTCGGCCGCGGCGGAAACGACGTGATGAAGCGCTTGAAACATCTCCGTGCCGCCGCCCGCAGCAAGAACTAACCAACGAGAAACAGGAGGATCAGCATGATTCGATTCAGCGATGCATCCATCGAGGCGCTCATCGACAGGAACGGTTACGACTGCACCTGCGGCCGCCATCATCAGATGGACATGGACTATGTCAAGATCTGTTCCGGAGCGGTCAGCTTCATCCCCGAAGCGCTAGAGAAGATCGGCGCGAAGCATCCCTTCGTCGTTTGCGATGTGAACACGAAAAAGGCTGCCTGGGACAAGGTGAAGGCCGTGCTCGAAGGCGCAGGCATTGCCTATGATTTCTTCTGCTTCCCGATGGAGCAGGTGGAGCCGGACGAGCACGCCATGGGCGCCATGCTGCTGGCTTTTGATCCCAAGTGCGACTGCGTGCTGGGCATCGGCTCCGGCGTGATCAACGACAGCTGCAAGGTGCTCGCGCATGCCGTGGGCCGCAAGCAGATGATCGTAGGCACCGCGCCGTCGATGGATGGCTACGCCTCCTCCTCTTCCTCCATGGTCATAAACGGCTGCAAGGTCTCCCTGATCAACGCCTGCCCTGCCGCGATCATCTGCGACGTGGACATCATCAAGGACGCACCCATGCGCATGCTGCATGCGGGTCTGGGCGACATGCTGGCCAAGTACATCGGATTGTGCGAGTGGCGAATCGTCGAAATCATCAATGGCGAGTATTACTGCGAGAACGTCGCCGGTCTCATGCGCGCTTCGCTTGATAAGATCGTTGAGAATGCGCCCGGCCTCCGCCGCCGCGATCCCGTCGCCGTGCAGGCCACGGTGGAGGGCCTTGTCCTCTCCGGCATCGCGATGAGCTATGCCGGCACCTCCCGCCCGGCCAGCGGCATGGAGCATTACTTCAGCCACCTGTGGGAGATGATGGCGCTGGAGCGCAAGGCGCCCTACGAACTGCACGGTATCCAGGTTGGCGTGGGCACGCTGCTGGCACTCAAGACCTATGATCAGATTCGCAGGATCGTGCCTGACAAGGAAAAAGCCCTCGCCTTCGTGCGTCATTTCGACACGGCAAAGTGGGAAGCCGAGATGCGCCGCATCTTCGGCAGCGCCGCCGAAACGCTCATCGAGCAGGAATACACCACCCTGCACAACAACGATGCCGCCGCCCAC
>JAFXEA010000484.1 GCA_017521065.1 Kiritimatiellia bacterium
CCAATATACCTCTCCTGAATATTGGTTGATTGTTTACTTCGTCTGAAATAGCATCGGGATATCCAATCATGACCACTTCATCAAGCTGAAACATATTATCCATGTCTTTTGTTGTTGCAATAATTCCCATGGGCAAGTATGTGATTTTAACCTCCTTGCCCTGCGATTTCAAGGCATTAAGTATCATCCCTATTGGCAGTGCACACAAATCCACACCTTGATCTGGGTGTGCCTTCCATTGTGATTCTGTAACTGGCAGCTCAATGGGGAATCTCCCCGCCGATGGTTTTCCGCCAACCAATTCCGTCAGGACAAATGATACCTTGACGGAATTCTTGACAACATGTTTATTAGTCAAGAGAACAGGGATCATCAAACCCTTTTCTTTATCTTCTTTAAATGCCATGGCAAAACCAGTCCCGATGCTTATCGAACCATCAACCCGAGTACATCTCAGTCTAACCGTAGAATAAGACAACTCATCAACAAGATTTGGCATTACTGTTTTTCCTTCTGCCATCGTACACTCCTCTCCTAATAGGCCAACGGCAAACAATACAAATGAAAATATGATTATCAACCTATACATCTCAGCTTCATATCAATCCAGATTTCATTCGCCCACATTTCCACATCAAGCACCATAATCTGAAGCAGACAATTTGCTCCTTCATTTAATTCGTACCAAGCCAATAAATATCATGAGCGTCTCTGGGTTCTTTCCTTTTCGATTATTATGTTCTGCTCTCGTATCCATTCCCAAGCCTTTTTATTCAACCACCCATTTCTGGTTTTCCCCGTTACATCAATAATTAACAATGAATCATTTCTATCTATCTGCGCAAGTAATTTGTCATTCCACTCATCAATCGTTAATGAGGTACGAATAATCCATGTGCTTTCAAGGTAATGCCACCATGAGAGAGCACTTTTTAAAACTCCAAACACGCCTTCGTAATTTCGTCCTGGTGCCTTAAGATCATACGAAACCAAATACAAGTACATCTCTTATTCTCCTTGCGATTTTCCGATACACGCCATTGCCCTTTTCTCGGACAACATTTCAATCGTAAAATTCGTGGAGCAAGGACTCGAACTGCCATCAGTCCAATGAACTTTTAACCATTGACAAATGCCACTTGGCGCATTGTCGTAGTATATCATAAGTGGGATGAGAAATGTGTTCATCCCTTTATTCCGCAACAAGACATAACATCCTTTTACACTTCTCTCCACGCCAAGGTACAAATGCAAAGAAGGCTTCGCAATCGCTGATTTATTATCTCGTGCAGATTCTTTTCCTTGTTCTGGCATTTTTGAAAGAATAAATATGCGACACCATGATGTTTTCCCTTAACAACATCTTCTTTTTTATCACCTGTAGACCAATAAAATCCCTGTGATATAAATTCCCTTTTAAGAGTAAAACTTCCACCCCCATCATTTTCTTCATATATCCTATCACACTGCACACGACAATTATCTGCCACCTGTTTACCTTTGTTGCTGACTTTCAGGCACCAGACAAAATCAGACTGAGAAATGCCACTATCTACTTTATCGACATCAGAATCATCATCGATTATCTCGCAGAACTTTCTCGTATTGTCAATTTCGCATGACAGTTTTGGCCGGCAAAACCAATTCTTCAATCTGTTAGAGAACATTGCCAAGAACGATATCGATATCGTGCCCAAGAATGTTCCCCACGCAGGTATATCCTTAATCCAATCGAACCGATCTGTATCCATAAGTTGCTCCCAATTAATGCAGCCTTAACACTATGGTAATACGATGTAGATACTATGGGGTCAGCCCAATAGTAAAGAAGTCCTTTTCCTATACTCTTCCTACCAGTCCAATCCTGTAAATCATGTCTAAAACAACCGCAGCCTACCAATTCGTCAATCAGAACAGGATGTGGCAAGGGCGCCCACGCCCTTGCTGCAAGGCCGAGGCGGCCTTGCCACATCGATAGGATTTGCCCGGATACGCTCTCGCCCCGTGGGGTATGCAGCCGAATACCTCACCCGCGGCAGATTTGCCGCGATTCCCATGGGCAGCTTTCCACTCATGTCTATATACTGCATATTATACCATTTCTGGGATGTCCGCCGCATTCTCCTCCCACCACCGCGGCAATTCCGCACCCCTCTAGCGATCGCTCGACCTCTTGCGACCTTGCTGCGCAAGGCTCCTCGCGTTGCTCGTCGGGCAACCTGATCGCTACGCAACAGGCGAATCTCGCGGCTCGGCCTATGGCCTCGGGGGATATGCGCGACAGCCAACCCAACTAACTTCTTCCCATTCACCCTTCTATAGGTTCTCTGGCGACCAAAGCGCTCAACCTTTATGCGCTGAACAGACTTGCCGTCCTTTATCCGTCAAGCGATACCTCTGCTGACTGCTGTTGGGCTTGTCTGGTATTGTGCGCTCAATCAACCCATCTTCAACCAACTCAGCCAACAAACGGCTCAGATACCCCGAACGGCTCTGCATACCGACCCTATCAGCTATCTCCTTCCGCTTCAGTTCACTTCCAACCAGCAAAACAAGGCAGGCCTCCCGAGGCGACTGCGCCCTAACTGCGCTCTGACTGCGCCCTGACTGGGTCCCGACTGCGCCCTGACTGGGCCCTGACTGAGCATTACCAGAACTTAATCTATCGGGATTACGCCAGATAACCGCCTTAAAATCGACATTATCAGGATAATATTCAGGTTTAGGCAGCCCGGCCTCCACACAGCGCCTGACAATCGACTCTTCAAACAAAAACACATCGAAGAACCGACCGAGCAAGGCGTCAGTGCGGATGTACTCGGCGAGCATACGCCTTTCATTCGCAAATTCGCGCTGAACACTTGATATGAATATACGGAACTTATTCATTTATGTAAAACCCTAAACCACTCTGCGTTCTCTCGGCACTCGCGTTCGCTCGGGGGATACGCGTTAAGAACCTCATTTGTCGCGCATCCAATCAATCCTGTCAATCCTGTTAATCCTGTCCAAAACTTCTACACACTCAACACAATCTACACGGCTATCATCTTCCCTTTCCGTGTATTTCGTGTATTTCGTGGTTAACCCTCTCTGCGTCCTTTGCGTTCTTTTCGGCTACCGGTATATAACTGTATACTGTGCGGTCCATAAGCGGGAACGGAGAGCCGTTGTGCGCCGTCGACCAGAGGTCGCTGACAAGCCTTGTCGCGATTTCCAGTCGCTCAGAGTCGTCAAGGGCCAGCGCCCAGGAAAAGTCTTCCTTTTCGTCTTCCATCCGAAGCGCCCTAAAAGTCTTTGTCATTTTCTGCAACCCTCCAGCACTTCGACATCGGCAAGATCCTTGGCTCTTCCCGACGCTTTCTTATTGGCAATCAAGTCTTCAAGAGAGATTATCCGCACAGGAATGCCGTCTATCGTCTTTGGTACAGCCCTCGTGACGGCATCGGCATAACTCACTCCGCTTATCTTCGAGATGATATCCACCCTGCACGGCGCAACGCCAATCTGAAATATCATTCCATATTCCGCGAATTCCTCGGGCTTCATCTCCGACACCGGCGCACCGAATTCGGCCACGGCGGAGTATACCTTCTTTGCGTTATCAGCATCCGCAAGTATCCAGATGTCCAAATCCACCGTTGCACGTATGTAGCCATACATATTGACAGCCCATCCGCCGACCAGTATATAGTCGACGCCAGCCTTGTTCAGGCACTTGAGCATATCTATGTAATCCGCATTCATGTCAAATCAACCTCTACACGGCTAAAACCTCTACATGTTCTACACGGCTAAAACCTTTTCGTGTATTTAGTGTATTTCGTGGTTCAATTCTTTGCGCCCTTTGCGTTCTTTGCGGCGAAAAACGATACGCTCTCGCCCCGTGGGGTATGCAGCCGAATACCTCACATGCGGCACTTTTGCCGCGATTCCCATGGGCTTTACATTGCTCATGCTTATGCGCATATTATACCATATTTGGTAACTTCTTGGTTAACTCATGCGACTCCTGCGGACGGAGCTCCGGGAAGAAGTCCATCTTCAGTGCGGTGGCCAGTTTCGCCGCTGTGCGGAAGGTTATGTTGACGTCCTGGTGAAGCACTTTCGTGATGTACGGACGCGACACCTTCATGCGCTTAGCTAGCTCCGTCTGCGACACCCCAAGCTCCTTCATCCGGAGAAGGATTCGGCGAAGGAACGCAGAACCGATTCTGTCAATCGCGGTCAATGGAATATGGAGAACGGAAAGTTAAAAGTTGTAAGTTTTAACGCAGAG
>JAFXEA010000485.1 GCA_017521065.1 Kiritimatiellia bacterium
GCCCATGGAGACGAAAGCGAAAGATTTAAGCCCGAACTTCAGGAACTCCACCGCCGCTTTCTCTCCGGGACCCTTAGGCGAAGGGTTGATGTATGAAGACCACTTAGGAAGATTGCGCGGGTCTCGTCCAAGGAATACGGTGGGGATGCCCGCAAAATCTTTAGGTGTGAAGTAGTCGGACTTTTCAGCGGAACATTCAACGAGGCAGCCTACGGGTTTCCAGAGATTTATGAGTTCGCCTGTATGCGGTTTTGAACGTGTCGGTTCGACGACTTGCAGACGCCATCCCCGCATCCGTGCAAAGCGGAATGCGCCGTTCAGCTCTTTCTGCCAGGCGTGTCTTCTCGAGGTGTGGAACAATAGTACCGTTTCCATGTGCAATATTATATCATGTCCCTAATCCCCGTCGCTTCCTGTTTCGCATAATTGGTGAATATATATTTCGCTTAAATGTTGAAGATGCTGTGAGCTTGGTGGTATCATTGGCACAAATTTTTCTATAGGAAAGGATCAGTCATGGAAAAACAAGAACTTGAACAGTGTCTCGCCAAGTACCGGAAACTTCTCGTCGAATCAGTGGAGTGGTGGCAGAAGTACTCTCCAGATGTGAAGAATGGCGGATTCTACAATTACTTGGGTCGCGACGGCAAGGTGCTTTTCACCGACAAGAACGTCCGTCAGCAGGGGCGTTTCGTGCTTCTTTTCGCGCGGGCATACAATGAGATCGAAAAGCGGCAGGAGTGGCTTGACCTTGCGCTTCAGGGAATGAAGTTCATTGAGGACCACTGCTTTGACGAGCGTGATAGCCGTACCTACTATGATGTCACCGAAGACGGCCGTCCCGTGCGCAAGCGCCGTTATGTCGTCACCGAACACTACACGGTGATGGGGTATATCGAGCTGTACAAGGCCACTAAGGATCCGGTCTGGAAAGAGAAGGCCGAGAAGCTGTACAAGACGATCATGATGTACTACTACAACCCCGAACTCCTGCCGCCCAAGTTCTATCCGGCGCGCAAGGTGCGGGCGCACAACATCCCGATGATCATCTCCTGCACGTCGATCATGATGCGCCAGTTGGGCGGAGACACGTCGCTCTACGACAAGACGATTGCCACCTGCTTCAAGGAGGTCTACACCACGTTCCTCGACTACGAAAAGAAGGCTCTCCGTGAGATAGTCAATGCCGATGGTACGCCGTGCAACACGCCCGAAGGTCGCACGATCAACCCCGGTCACTCCATTGAGACGAGCTGGTTCACGATGGAGGAGGCAAAGTACCAGAAGGATGAAGAACTTCTCAAAAAGGCCCTTACCGTTCTCGACTGGTCCCTCGACTGGGGCTGGGACGAGGTGCAGGGTAACGGCGGCATCATCTACTTCCGCAACGTTGATGAGGCGGAAGGTCATGAACCCGACCAGTATGAGCACGAACTCAAGCTCTGGTGGCCGCAGAACGAGGCGATCTACGCGACGTTTTTGGCCTATACGCTCACGAAGGATGAGAAATACCTCGTCTGGTTCAAGAAGATCGAAAAGTGGTTCTTCGACCATTTCATGGACACCGAACACGGCGAGATCCTCAAATATCTCCGCAGGGACGGTACGCCGTCAAGCACGCTGAAGGGTACCCGCTGGGCGGGAGCGTTCCACTATCCGCGCATGCTTTTCAATCTCATCAACCTTATCGAGGAAGAACTCAAGAAAGAGGGCTGACGCTCAACCGCCGTTTATAGTCAGACCAAGAAAGGATAAGACTTCATGACACGCAAGAAATTCATCGGTGGAGCGCTGGCGGCCGGGGTGGCCCCGACTATCGTTCCGTCCTCTGTGTTCGGTAAGAACGCGCCATCCAACCGCATTACGGTGGGCGGCATCGGCGTCGGAGGTATTGGGAAGAGCCAGATTCCGCAGATCAAGGAAGCCGGTTTTGAGGTGGTTTCGCTCTGCGATCTGGACTGGGAGTATTCCAAGAAGATCTTTAACAAGTTTCCAGATGCCCGTAAATACAAAGACTACCGTAAGATGATTGCGGACGAAGGCGACAAGGTGGATGCCTATTACTGTGGATGTCCAGACCACTGGCATACGCTTGTTTCTCTTGCGGTCTTGAAGGAACGTAAGCATCTCTGCTGTGTCAAACCTCTTACCCGCAAGGTCGATGAATGCCGGATGGTCGTCGCTGCGGCAAAGAAAGCCGGAACGGCCACACAGGTGACGGCCTGCACGTCAAATGATGAGGCCAGTGTGCGCCTTTACGAGATCCTTGACGCTGGGTTGCTGGGGGAGGTTCGTGATGTTGCGGCCTGGAGCCGCCGTCCCGTATGGCCGCAGGGTATGGCCGCTCTTCCCGACTGGGAGGATCCGATCCCTGAAGGTTTCGACTGGGATATGTGGTGCGGTCCTGCGAAGCGTGTTCCTTTTGCGTCGAAGTGGGGGAAGCGCGCGCCTTACGAGAAGATGTCGAAGGAGGCGTGGTGTGGCGATGCCGTCTATCATCCGTTCAACTTCCGCGGCTGGTTCGAGTATGGCGCGGGTGCGCTCGGTGATATGGGCTGCCATCGTGCGAACACGATTTATCGTGCCATGGGACTCAAGTGGCCGAAACGTGTCGAGGCGAGCTCCTCGCGAGTGAGTGATGTCGCCTTTCCGCTGACCAGTATCGTCACTTACGATTACGAAACCTGCAAGTATGGACATCCCGTCCGTCTTACATGGTACGACGGCGGTCTTCTTCCGCCCACTCCGAAGATTGCCGGATCCTATGCATTGCCGTCCGAGGGAGTGATCTACTACGGCACAAAAGGCTGTCTCCTGTTCGACGCCTATAAACCGCTTGACTGCAAGCTTGTGTTCTTCGATTCCGAATTGGAGGCGAAAGCGAAATCTCTGCCGCGCACATTGCCGCGCCGCAAGGGTTGGATATACGGTGAATGGCTGCAGGCCTGCAAGGGCGGGGAGGCGGCGAGCTGCAACTTCGACTTTGCGCAGTACATCACCGAGTTTGTGCAGATCGGCAATCTTGCGGTTCAGACCCAGAAGGCTGTGGAGTTCGACCCGGTCACGATGAAAATCACGAACGGAAACGATGCCGCCGACAAGCTCTTGCACAGCGCATACGAAAACGGATGGAACTTGGAGGCGTAAACTTATGGCAAAGCGTTTCTGCCTGCAGTGCATGTTGCTGCTGATGCTTTTTGCCGCGCTTCAATGTGCGGCAGAGACAGGTTCATGCCGCCACGGAGACGTATGTGCCTGTGAAACATGCACCACTGACCCCGTCCTCGGCCGGTGGGCCGGGGATCTGCCGGATGAGAAGTTTGATCGGGCGGTATGGCTTGCATTCAGTCGTGACGGCGGAGGCCGCATGCACTGTGCAATGTTCTGGCGCTGGGGCATCCTTCAGTATCCTGAGTCGATTTCGTACGCAGACGGGGTCTTCAAATTTCGTCAGCCGCTCAAGGGGCCGCCGGCGAGTCTGAAGGGGGCGAACCGTTATCTCCAGCGCCGTGCGACGCACTTCAAGTGGTTCTTCTGCTCTCTTGACGGAAAGGATCGCCTGAAAGTTGAGATGAAAGATCTGAACTACTGGGGGCAGCCTATTGATGGCACACCGGTAGATCTTGGATCGTTCGTATGCACTCGCATTCCTGCGCCGGGACCTGCGCCCGATCTTGAAAGAGCCGTCTATGGCAAGCCGATCAATCTTCTCGCAAACGGTCTTGCGGACTGGGAGGAGGTGCAGAAGGATAAACCGCTTCTGAACCAGTGGTCGTTCAAGGACGGTGTTCTTTCGACGGCGCACAAGCTTACGCCGCAGGGAGGCTGGGTTCCCGGATGCAACCTTCGTACGAAGTGCGGTGAATACGGTGATTGCAGGATATCGTTCGATTTCCGTTTGCCGGAATTCAGCAATTCAGGAGTGTGGCTGCGCGGCAACTATGAAATCAACATATGCGATTCATACGGCTGGGCGATAGACAACCGCAACAGCGGAATTCTCTGCGGACTTTTCGAGCCTCTCGTTTCGGCGGAGAAGAAATATGGCGAATGGCAGCACATTGACTGCTGGTTTGTCAATCGGCACTGCACGATCGTCCTGAACGGAAAGGTGACGATGGACAACGCACCGGTCTATGGCGTGACGGGCGGCGCGATGACGTCTGACGTGTTCGCCAAGGGACCGATTGTTCTTCAGGGAGACCATTCAGGCTGTGATTTCCGCAATATGGTTTTGACGCCGGTTCTCTCCTGTCCCGATGCGCTTCCCCTTGAACCCGGATACATGCGTCTTTTCAACGGGAGAGATCTTGACGGCTGGATCGGCGCGACCAATCTTTTCTATGCAGAAAACGGCGAGCTCGTTTTCAGAGAGGGTGAAAAGAATTTCGGCAATCTTTTCTACGACAGGAAGTTCTCGGACTTCAATGCCCGCTTTCAGTTCAAGCTTGTGCCGAACGGGAACAACGGCTTTGCGATCCGGGCCGGGGATGCGGCTGTTGTCGGCGGTGCGCTCGTGGGCGGCAATACGCCCGGACGCGATGCCGCCTACAACGGCATGGAGATTCAGATTCTCGATGATACAGGTTCGCTCAAGCAGAACAACAAATCATGGCAGTATTGCGGTTCGATATACGGCGTTGTCGCGGCGCAGAAGGGGCATCTTCGTCCTGTCGGGGAGTGGAACGACTATGATGTCACGGCGCAGGGCGATAACGTCACGGTGCGGTTGAACGGTGTCACCATTTTGGCTACTTCGGTTAAGGATCTTGATGCAAACGGCGGAACTCCCGACGGCAAGCCGCATCCGGGGCTCCACAACAAGTCGGGCTACATCGGATTTCTCGGGCATACGATGCCGGTCAGGATGCGCAACATCCGCGTCAAGGAGCTAACAGGCAAATCAAAGCATAAGGAAAGCACTCCATGAAAAATGATTGCATCGCATTTGGTTGCGCGATATTGCTCACGCTTGTGGCAATGGTGTCCGTGGCGGAGACCGGGGAGACCAAGTTCATGGGGAATGGCAGCTGGCACGACTCCAACCTCTGGAGCAGCGGTGTGCCCAACGATTCGATGAAGGCCATTGTGTATGGAACGGCCACCGTCGATGAAAATGCCGTCGGCGCCCCAATCGTCTTGCGGAACGGCGCCAATGTGAACGTCAACGGCGCGGCGTTTTCCTCACAGTCCGACATCTATTACGGCAACGGAGCGGGAGATGTGGTCGCGTTTACGGCGACGGATGCGAACGTGTCGGCCCCAAACCACTATTTCAACAACAACGCCGGGGGGCGCACCGTCTATGCGCAGCATGGCGGTACGTTCTGGTCGGGAACTCTTACCGAGTTCTACGCAAAGAGCGCCACCACGGCGGCATTTGAAAACGTCACCGCAACCTTTGCCGGCAACCGGCTCGTAGTCGGGCGCGGCTCCGCACCGTCGCTGTTGTCATTCACCGATTGCGTCTTCACAAACTCCGCAGAGGTGCTGATGGGCGTGTGGGGCGACTCGCCCGGGATACTGGAGTTTCATGGTGGCAGCGCGTATCTTGGAAACCTGTGGAACGTCGGCTACGGCAATAACGAGGCCGAAGAACCTGCGGAGGTCCGTTTTGAAAATATGACCGTCGACCAGGCATGCCAGGTAAACGTCGGCGTGGCGCAGCGGCTGAGTGCGTCCGATCCGTTCCGCAGGTCGTACGGACGCATCGTGGCCGTGGACTCCGTCTGGACCAATCCCTCCGTGTCGAGCAAGACTGTCATCGGCGGCGGGGCGAACACAGGATCTTTCGGTCAGCTGATACTCTCGAATTGCGTGTTCACGTCGGGTTCGTCGATAGTCCTTGGTCAGGATGCCGGCACTTCCGGTCGCGTTGACGTGGTGGGAGGCACTTTCAACTGTGCGCCTATCTCTCTTGGCGCTGCTGTGGACGCCTGCGGGACGTTGGCGCTCCACGGGAGCGGGAGTACCATTACAGCACTGCCTTCGTATGGGCGACATCAATTCGCCCATGCCGCGATTGAACTGGTGGGCTTAGCCTACAATTCATCGTCCCAAGTCAGCGTGGGCAAGAACGTAGGCGGCGGTTCTGACACCCTGCGGCTCATCGGCGGGTCGCTGTCCGTGCCGTCTGATCAGAACATCATCGTCGGTTACAGCAATGCGCGGTCGGACGGGAACTCCGATCTGGCCGTCATAGAGGCGTACGGTGCCGCCATCTCCGGCAAGCTGCTGGCGGTCGGGCGCAACACCGGCAGCAACGGCTTGGTCGTGTTCAGGAATGGGAGCTCGTTCACTTCTACTGGCGGCAGTCTGTCGATCGGGTACGAGGGGACTGCAACCGGAGTGTTTACCAACCTCGGCTCGACGGTTTCCTGCGTTAACATCCACCTGCCCAACGGATCTGGCAGCACCGCAAAATACGTGGACGGCGACGGTGCGGAGACCACGCTCTCCGCAGATTTCCGCGCCGGACATGCGGCTGGCACGTACGCGGCGGAAATCGGCGGCAAGATTACGGCGAACCGCTTTTTTGTGGGCATGAAGGCCGGATCATCGGGGACGGTGACCGTGGTGGACGGCGGTTATGTTGACACGCCGCAGCTGTACGTGGGCTGGCGGGGTCTTGAAATGGACGCGGCGTTTGTGCTGAAGGGAGGCACGGTGTATGCGCCGAGAATTCAGGCGTATAATTCGTCCGGCAGCGTGTCCGGCAAAGTGTATTTCGACGGTGGCACGTTCA
>JAFXEA010000486.1 GCA_017521065.1 Kiritimatiellia bacterium
GCAATATCCATCATGGTAACCACGATAACCATCGGCACCTTCAGTTCGCACATCAGAAGCGTGAGATAGAGGTTGCGCTCTATCGAAGTGGCGTCAATCACATTGATGTACAGATCCGCCTCATTTGAAAGCACATATTCAAGGCTCGCCCGTTCATCCTCGCTCGTGGCGGTCAGGGAGTAGATGCCAGGTAGGTCAACTATCTTGACCACTCCCGCCTTGGAAAGGGTGAATTCGCCCTCCTTCTTCTCCACGGTTACGCCAGGCCAGTTCCCGATATGCTGATGGGAACCTGTAAGGCCGTTGAATACGGTGGTCTTTCCGCAGTTCGGATTTCCAATGAGACCTATCGTCTTCACTTTACATCCTCCTTCTCAAGAACCTTCACCTTGATGACGCCGACCTCGTCTTTGCGCAAGGAAAGATGGAAACCGCGCACCGCCAGCTCGAACGGATCGCCGAGAGGAGCTACGTTCAGTATCTTCACCTGCGTGCCGCGCGTCATCCCAAGCGCAAGCAGCTTGGCGCGGTAGGCCGCGTTGCCAAGCCTGTAGCCGGTGATTTCGGCCATCTGACCTTTCTTCAACTGGTCGAGCGTCATATCTAAGATCCTTCCAACCTCAAAAAGTTAATTGCGGCAAAGTTTACCATAACTAACTCGCTGTGTCAAATGCGCCCCACGAAAACATCATGATGCAAAAAAGGTGGCGTTTCCGCCACCCAATCCATTACAGGCCGAGCACGTCGCGCATATTGTAGATTCCGGGCTTCTTGTCTGCAGCCCAGAGCGCGGCGCGGAGCGCACCGGCGGCGAACGCCTCGCGCGTCTGCGCCTTGTGCGTGATCTCGATGCGTTCGACGTCTCCCGCGAACATCACGGTATGGTCGCCGATCACACTGCCGCCGCGTATAGCATGAACGGCGATCTCGCCCTGCGGACGTTCCCCGACCATCCCTTCGCGCCCGAATATGGACACGTCATCGAAATTCTGGTCGCGCCCTTCGGCGGCGACCTTTGCGAGCATGAGCGCAGTGCCGGAAGGAGAGTCCTTCTTGTGGCGATGGTGCGTCTCAACCACTTCGCAGTCGTATTCGATGCCCAACACCTCTGCGGCCTTTTTCACAAGCCCCAAAAGGAGATTGACGCCAAGCGAGTAGTTCCCGCTCTGGACAACCGGAATCTTCTTCGCCGCCGCTTCAACGGACTTCTGCTCCTCGTCCGTGAGGCCGGTCGTTCCGAGAACATACACAACCCCCTCTTCTGCGGCTTTTGTGATGTTTGCCGGAACAGCCTCATGGAAAGTGAAATCGATGACAGCCTCGGTTCCAGCAGGCCATGTGCGGGGATAGTCCTCGCGGACGTCGCACTTCGCGACAAGCTCAAGCTCCTCAGACCTGTCCACGAGATCGCAGAGCATATGCCCCATGCGCCCCGCCGCGCCAAGAATCGCCACCTTCATCAGATAATCCCCAGTTCCTTGAGCGTTTCAGCCATGCGGGCGCGGTTCGCCTCTGTCGTCTCGCAGAGCGGCAGACGGTACGCAAGGTCGATCTTGCCCATGAGAGCGAGAGCCTCCTTGACCATGATCGGATTGGTGTCGATGAACAGATCGTGGAAAAGCTGATAGTATTTGAGATGAAGCTCACGAGCCTTCGCCATATCCCCGGCAAGCGCTGTGCGCACAAAATCGCTCATTTCCTTCGGGATTACGTCCGAAGCAACGGAAATCACGCCCGACGCGCCGACGGACACCATCGGAAGCACAAGGGAGTCGTCGCCGGAAAGGACCGTGAAATCGGGGCAGCGGCGCTTGATCGCGCTCACGCGCTCAACGGAACCCGCCGCCTCCTTTATGGCCACCACATTGGGATGCGCGGCAAGACGCACCACCACATCAAGCGGAATCTCGCGTCCGGAACGGCCCGGCACGTTGTACAGCACCACTGGAAGGCCAAGATCGGCAACGGTCATGAAGTGACGGTAGAGGCCTTCAGGATTCGGCTTGTTGTAGTACGGAGTTACCTGCAGGCACGCATCTGCGCCGCCCATGGAGATTGCGGCCTTCGTGAGCGAAACCGCTTCGGACGTGGAGTTGGCACCCGTTCCGGCGATGATCTTCACCCGACCCTTCGCGAACTTGATCGTCTCCTCAATTACCTTGTGGTGCTCTTCGTGGTTGAGCGTGGGCGACTCGCCTGTTGTCCCGACAGGGCACAGCCCTTCGACGCCGCTCTCGCACTGCCAATCGACAAATTCCGCCAGCCGGCCATAATCAACCTCGCCGTCCTTTCCGAACGGCGTCACCATAGCGGTAATGGTTCCTTGAAGCTTCATTCTCTTTCTCCTCTACTGAACCGCATATTATACCACAAACGGAAGAGCCATCAATCATCGAAGCATACGGCTTTGAGAACATACGCGTAATGTCATACTCCGTCATTCGCAACATGGCTTCGCCCGTTCTTGCGTCGGCTTATTTCGCCACCGTATGGATCGGACGCAACGTAAAACATGAAGTGCTCGCAGAGTATCTTAAACACCTGAGCAAACGCATGGGCGAAATCCCCGAGTTCGCGGCCTACGCCATCGCCGATGGATTAAAACGAGCTTTCACAAGATTTGGAAAATGGATAAGAACCGCAATTGAAACCCATACGCCTGTAGACTCTACGACGAACGCCCCTATGCTACCAGGCTTCGCGGCAATCTTTGATCTCGACAACAGATAACAACAGAAAAATGCAAATCAGCCAAAACCACTTCCCTAAACACACTTCACCCTTGTAAATAAAGGGTGAAATGCATTTCCATACTCAAAAAATGGGTAAACTCCAGTTTTTTAGAGTTTTTTTTTTTGTCGGTCGATTGCATAAGAAAAGAACAAACATCTCACCGACGACTTGCGCCTTGAACTCGAAGCGGCACTTAGGGCGCGGCTCGACTGCTGCCTGGAAAGTGCGCGCCCTGCCGCACACCATACGAGCGCTTCTCTTTCGAATACGGCGAGGAGGTCACCCAGAAACTCGGGATCATTCCAATCCCATTAAGCCCGGTTTGTGCCTCGAAAAGAAAATTCCGTGCATGCCTTAAGGATTCCGTTGGACAACTGAAAGTCCGCCGTCTTCAGTCTCGACTATCGGAAAAAAAGCAAGGCGTTCATGTCCGCGGATCTCAGGCTTGTGCATCACAAGTTTGAGTTCCCCTTCAAACGTCTGGAAAACCATGCCGTGACCTCCATTCCCGGCAAAAACGATCCGAAAATCACCCCATGGCCCCTCAGCCCGTCCGGTTTCTGAAGAGCAGGAAATGACAGAGTATCCACTGTCACAGAACTTGCTCCATAACATGGACAGTTTACCAGTCTTCGGGGAACGATAGCAGAACGGTCCGTCTGTAACGTAATTGGAACCGAAAGCCGAATCCGCTCTGAATATCTCTTTTATTGGACCGGTCAACCCTGACAGATCATCCTTCAACCGACCGACTTCCATACGCCCCACCTGCATTTGCGTCCATTCATGACAATACACCATCCACGGTGAACCATCCGGATCCACGACAAGAGTTCCGTCAAGTGCCATAAATTCATGTGGAGTTGCACTCATGTCCGAAAGCTCTTCAAAAGGGCCTTCCGGACTGTCAGCCCGCCAAATCCAAGTTCCAGAACGAGTCAGCGGGTAGCAACGAGGCGGCTCGAACGACGGATCCTTCGCCATGGATCTTATCGGATGATTTGGATCTGGATAGAGTATTGCCGTTGCAAACAGATAATACTTTCCTTTATGGAAATGAACCTCGGGCGCGCAAATCCTCTTGACATTGATCGAAGACGGCATCGTCATAACCCGATGCGGCGCACTCCAGTGAACAAGATCCGTTGACGTCCGAACCTCCACGCCACGCGCTACGTTCCAAGGGACTGTCCCGTAAAGGTAATAGAGCCCCTTTTCCTTTACCGGCAGAATGAAAGGATCGCGTATACGGAACTCTCCGTTCGTCACCGTGCCTGTCTGCCGCTTTACCAGTCCGGCAAGCAGCTGACGAGTCTTGCCTGGATGTTCCGTCACTACATATTTAGCGCCCAATTCCGTAGCACACTGCAGATCTGCAATGGTGCAGCGGCAGCGGCTGATCGTTTTCACTCCCGCATCATGCAGCGCGACAGCTACAGAGTCTGGAAAGTCCCTGTCGAATTCGATATAATCAATGTTCGCTGCGATAGCGGAGAATGCTTCAGCGTCACGCACTTCACGAACATCGTATTGCTCATTCACCAGACTCGCCGATGTCGTCACCAGACACACTTTCAGTTGAGGGAACTTTCTCTTTACCGCCAAAGCCCCGGCCTTGGGTGCAGCCACAATCCGCCGCTTCTCCACCGGACGTGACATTTCCGACTCAGCGGCAGCCAGTGCCGAAGCCTCACTGTCTGCGCGGACAAAATCAGGTCCGCCCACCTCAGGAACGGGGTATTTTACGGCTTGAGCTTTCGAGGAAGTGACGAAAGCCACGGAACAGAACATTATTGCAAACAATTTTTTCATGATTTCACAACCTTGCTTTTACTGTTTTCCGTCTCTTGATTTCTCTTCGAATAACAAGAACAGCGGTCAACTCAATGGTGCAGGCTATAGCCATCACAAGTGGCATATATCGTCCTGCGATCCTCTCCACCCCCGGCAAAAGAAGCATCTCCGAAAATTTGACGAATACCGGCTTGAAATACTCTTCACACATATAGGCGGTGAGCGCGAATTGCCCGAACAGCATGCATATACCCAAGCCACGGCGGATACGCAAAACATCTGTCAAATAGTACGATACCGACAATAACATTACCGAAACACCCATCGCCAAAGCCGTAAAGCTGACCGTGAATGTATGCTTGATAACAGGCACCCAAATGGAAAGAATGCCGCCACATGCCAAAAGTCCTCCGGCATAGGCAAAAAGGGATCGAAGTTTCCATTTCTCCGACACGTCCAAGATCATCATACGCGTCGCAAAATAGCCGCACATGGTCATTACAACAAACATCATGGAGGTCAGACACCATGTATAGTAATTGCAATAGATGACTCGCACCGCTGATGCGCTATCAGGAAAAAAGAGACGCATAACAGCAAGCTCACAGAGAACCGCAAAATCACCGCCCTGACCACCTGGCCTGACCTGCGTGTAATCTCCGAGACAATGCATAAGAGCCCCATAGACGGCAAACAGCAGAACTGTTACAGCAATCTTCATACGCATGCTTCCTGAAACAACAAGACACGCCGCAACAAAATACCCAGTTGCAATCGCTTGAAGCGTATTGCTGTAAGGCAATATCTCGTCCATATCCAGTGTTGTGACATACCCCTGAACAAGCAGCCCCAGGCACCAGAGCATCAGAAACCGCACCGCAACATGCCGCCAATACGCGAAGTTCGGTCTTCCGCCGTTGCGAGATAGCCTCCTTTCAAGCGAAAACGGTATGGCCGCACCGCACATGAATATGAACAAGGGCATCACCAAATCAAGCAACGTAAAGCCAATCCACCGTGGATGGTCCAACTGCTGCATCAACGCAGACGGAAGCGTCCATACCTTGTGCGCCGCCTGTATTATCGGATATACGATGACGAGCAGCATCATATCAAGCCCGCGCAACAGATCGAGAGAGAAGAGACGGTCTTCTGTCTGTATTTTACTTTCCGTTTCCACATCCGCTCCTATATCATCGGATAGCAATTACGTGTAGGAGTGCCGTTGTTTTTTTCGTAGCGGCGGTCTTCATCGGCGGCCTTGCGAAGCCTCTCGCGCGACGACCGGTACATCATCTCAACATCAGTCGGCGTTATGACGCTTCTGCCAGATATCGCCTTCGCCTCCGGAACAATCTCATACACCTTCGTCCGTGAAGCGCCTACCATCAGTCTGATTCCCGCGGCAAGTTCGTCCGCCGACCAAATTTCAGAACCGTCATCTTTGACATAGATGACGCCATCCTCATCAACTAGACGGAACTTTCCGTCCAATCCACGCGCCTTGAGATCGAAAAACGCCTCGCCCTTCTGCCAGAAATTGAATACAGCCACAATACGCACTCCCCCATGGCTGAAAGCTCTCGTCTGAAGCATTGAAGCGTTTCTGCTCCACGGCACAAACCGCGTAGCATAGGCAACCGGCTGCGCATACTCGTCGACGGGATGCGCCGAAACGAAAGACGTAGTCTCCCGACCTTTAAACACCCAGTCCTCATACCTGGCTGCCCGTGTCGCACATTCGGAAAAACGGCGCCAATAGCGTGCGTCAGCCCCTTTCGGAAAATGATAGAGCGTGGAAGCCTCCCATCTGTTGAAGAAATAGGAATCAAATGACATCGCGACAATTTCCGGCTGGCTGACCCACGTTCCACCCTGAAACCCCTGCGGATACGACATCAGCTTGGGACGATTCGGAGCCGGATAGTCCCTGTCTATCTGCTGACGAAGGTCCGCTGCAGCGAAAAACGGTGCTATCGGCTTGTATTTCAAATAGAAATACGGTTCATTTGACTCCCACGCCGCATACGGCCCCCACGGCTCTATCCACTTCAAGTCCCCGGCATAAGAAATCGGTCTGTATTGCGCGGCCAGATTCTCATCTCGCCAGCAGGATGACATGTCCGCCCATTCGACGCCGGGTATGAAGCCCAGTGATTTCGCTCCTCCCGTAAGCGCGGTCACATGGCGATTGATTGTGCGGACAACACGCCCGTGCTCACGAGAACGGAAGTCTTCCCATTTCACCCTGTACTTTCCAAGCGCATTTCCGGGCCACTCGGTCTTCAATTCATCATCCGAAACTCCGATAAACACGGAAAAAGACTTGCGGCACCTTGAACAGAAGCAACCCCGATCCACATACATATAAAGTTCCCAGTTCGCCCACAGTCCGTCAGCCCCTTTTATATCCCTGGCAAACCGAGGCAAGTATTCATTTCGGAACCAGTCCGATTCGGAATATATGGCAATAGGGCAGACCGAGCGGCTACGCTTGTTTTCATGTTCGCCCTTCTCCGGATCTACGTCGAAGACGAAACGTATGTCCTCCGGCGGCAAGTCATCCCAAAAGCCCATCATATATCCGTTGGCGCAAGTGCTCAAATTAGCCAGGACATACCGAATGCCGCCTTTATGTAGGATGTCGCGCATATGCGGTGTGTCGCGATCCGCGATAATCGCATCAAGACCGCAATCCGACATAAACCGGGCATACTCTAGCTGCGCGGCATCCGTATTGAACGCTCGGTTATAGCATACGCCATAGTCAATCCCCTGAAAATAAAGTTTCGGCTTTATTGCTTTTGCTATGGCCGGTTCCGCCACGAACAAGATATCATCCGAGACACCAATGCGCCGGCCATCGCAGAATGCCTCGATTCTGCC
>JAFXEA010000487.1 GCA_017521065.1 Kiritimatiellia bacterium
ATTCTCTGCGGACACACACACTGGGCTCAGTCGGACGATTTCTCCGATACGGCGAAGATGTATGTGGCGGGTGGCAACTTTGAAGGTCAGGCGAACGAAATCGTGTTCAAGTGAGTCCGGCTCAGTTTTGTTTTCGTCATGTGCCGTTTGCAAAAGTTCGGTGCGATGCGATCCATGATCATTGAAACCGCTCCGTCATTGGTGAAGTTTTTAAAGCATTAGCATTGGGTAAAATTGCAAAAATCAGAGGAAGAGGTGATTTGTTGCAAAATAATGCAATTTTGGGGATTGACTCTAATCGTCAGGTTGTGATACCATTCGCATCACTACATCCCACCTGTGGAAAAGGACATACACATGAAATTGAAAATCGTTGCCGGATGCTGTTGTTTGTTGGCGAATGTTGCGCTTTGCGCAGTGGATGCCATGCCTGAACGCATCATGTCCGGCTACTACGGATGGAACGTTTTGCGTAAAGGCGACTTCGAACGCAATGCGCACATGGCGGACGTGCTGGCGGCAAACGGATTCAACTCCTACGAAACCAAGATACAGGCGGGTGCACGTCATTTCGACGTTGAGGCACATGTTCCTAAAATAAAGGAGCTTGCAGACCGAGTCCGTTCGAAGGGGATGGTGTTCCAGATTTACCTCTACACAATTCCGTACCTCGCCGACCGTCATGCAGACTGGACGGAGCACGCCGGTCTCCCATGTCCTGTCGCTGAGAACGGAGAGAGAATAGAGAAGGAATTCCTGCTCACCGATCCCGCCGTTTGGCGGCAGTTGTTCCTCCATGCGTTCGAGTTCGCAAAGCATCAGGAGGAGATAGGTTTTGCGTCCCTCAAGTTCGATGTCGAAAGGATCGATCAGCACGTGAGCTACGATGACGCGACATGGGCGGCATTTTGCGCGAAAGACGGTTCATTCGACGCAACAATGCCTGTGGCAAAGCGTGGGGCGGCACTTCGCGGCAAGAAAGGCGGCAAGGCGGCATACAACACGTTCTTCTACGACCAGATTGAGATCGCGTTTGAGCAGTTTGTGAAGGAACTTCGCGCGATACGTCCAAACATCGTTCTCGGCTACATGCCTGCGCGTTCAAAGGGGAGGCTTTCTGAGATATTGAACAAGGTTCTTGCAGCTCCGGGGATCCCGGCCATCGCAGACGGATGGGACATGTACAACGGTTCCGGATATGTAGATGCCGTGACGCAGGCGAACGTGAAGCGTGCACGGGATGGCAATCCCAAGAACATCTATGTGACGTGGCTGCGTCCTGACAACTATATCCCGGAGGATGTGACGGTCTGCGCGTACCATGCTGGTGTCAGGTCCGGCGGCTATTCCATGTGGACGCTTGCTATGCTGGACGATACCATTCCTTCGAAGAAACGACGCTACCCGCTTCAGAAGGGGTTCGAAATACCCGACTACATGGCGGCCCTCGCCAAGGCCAATGCCGCAATCCGCGAAGACATCGCAGACGGAACGCTTCTGGAGGCGAAGCGCATCCCGTTCAAGGCTCCGTCTGCGCGAGTTGCTCCGCTTGATCTCTCCAAGGTTAAGATTCCGAAGCTGAAAGCCGTATGCGACGCCGGTGCAGACGGCAAGAGCAAACCGTGTTCGTTCGTCTTGCGCGAACAGCAGACGATGCTCATGCCACGCAAGGCGGGTGAACCGATATCTGTCACTCTGGCGCACCTATCCAAACGGCACCATGCCGCACTGCAGTATGCGGTGCTTGGTCCGAACGGAGAGGTTCTGCGCAACGAGGCGGTGACGCGCCTTCAGAAGGCGTCGTTCTCCATCGCCGCCCCGGAGGCCGGCACATATGCGCTTGTCGTTTCCGGCGGGCGCGGTGGACAGGCGTGGTATCGCGTTTCAATCAACGGGGCGTGGGCCGTCGATGCGAGAAAAGGGACATATCTTTTCAATCCTCAGACGATGTACGTCTCCGGCAAGAACAAGGGCAATCCGGCGTTCCAGGTGGAGCTTGGCACCCCTCAGCAGGAATACGTATGTCAAATCGAGGATGAAGATTCTGTCACGGTGCGGTTCACGAGAGAACGCAAGAGCTATCAGCTTCCTGCAAAACCGTACGTAAAGGTGGCGTTCTCCGAACCTAAACCTGTCAGCTCCTATTCGCAGGATTTTTTGATATCATTCCCGAAAGGAGCGAAGGAACCGTTCATTTTCGCGTCGCCAGAAGCCGCTGTCGGAATCTCCGACTGATTGATGTTTTAGATTCGCAGCATCCATTATTTTATTGAAAGGGTTTGTGATATGAAAATAAGAATCAACAAGATCGCCGCGGTCGCCTGTGCGGCAGGTTCGATATTCAGCGCTCCTGCAGTTGATATGCTCACCTACTATCCTAACGGTGAAACCGCGACCCCTCCGTTTCTGTGGCGCACTGTAGAAAACTGGTACGAAACCAACCAGTTCCATACAGTACCCACTGTGAAGGTAAGCGCACTGCCGTTAGAGACTCAAAGCGTATTTATTTCAGCGCATGGAGGTGTGTCTGAGGATAATCCGGTGATAATCAGCAGGGACGAAACTGTAACGATAAAGAACCTGCATATTGCCAGAAGTACCGGTAATGCAAAGGATGCTATGCATGGAGCCTCGTTGACGGTAGACGGAGGTACACTGAACCTTTCTGGAAATATGTACTTTGCCAAAGAAAATCACACATCCGGAACGCTGACTTTGATGAACGGCGCGTTAATGAACATTGCCGGTAATGCTGAACTAGGGCAAAACAACTATACGGTTGGTCATCATTGCAGGTTGGAGATCGACAGCACTTCAAAGATGACCGTGAACAGACTTATGACGGTTGGCCGCCGTGCACGGACTGTTGCGTGCGTCGTCACAAATAGAGGTGAACTAGTAGTGGGATCCATGACACTCGGTCCTGTAGGGGATTCCTATGCCGGTACAGGGATTGTGCATAACGTCGGATGCTTAGCTGTTTCCGGGAATTTGGACATAGGTGGATACGGCAATGGCGGCAGCGGAGGCGCAAGCGAGAACTACTGTAAATCCAGGGGAGAACTTGTCCTTGATGAAAACAGTTCTCTGCAATTGGGCGACAACTCTGTGATCTATGTCGGAGGCAATGTGAACAAATCCTATGGAGATGGCATTCTTGACTCATCCATTCCGATTGTCCTGAAAAGCGGACAGTCAATCAAAATCGGAAACGCATATTCAAACGCACTGCATGGCGGTGTTCTTGCATTGAGGAAAAACGCACGTCTCGACAACTCTTCATCTATGCTTGAGATTGGGAATTATCAATATGGGAAAGCCAAGCTTGTAATGTACGATAATGCATCGATAACAAACACAGGGAAGATACTGATGGCAAACACTTCAAGAGTCCATTCCTATATAGAGATGCACGGAAATTCAATGATCACGAACATCAACACCATAAGGATAGCGCAGACTACCGGAACCCGTAACGGCAGCCGTGGGCATATCCACATGGATGGGAACAGCGCAATCTACTTTACGCCGACCAACACGGCGTCGTTTGGAGAAGGCAGCGGTTGCCTTCTCGGCACCACGATCAACAACTATGCTGAAGTGATCCTGAAAGACAATGCCCTTTTGCATGGTCTCCACGTGTTCAACATGTCCACAGGAAATGGTTCATATGAAGGACATCTGCGTCTTGAAGGCGGGCAGATAATGTTCAAGCCGCACACAACAGCCTCTCGTCCAAGCCTGATTCTTGGCACGAGTGGGCAGAATGCAAATGATGGAATCGGAAGCATAAGCGGATACGGCACGATCACCCGTATCGATATGGAGGATCCGTCAGACAATCTCTACCTGACCATGAATCTGCAGATGCACGATTTCTCGATAACCGCCGACGGCGATGGACAGGAACGGGATCTCGACCTTCGTGCAATATATCTCATCAACTACATTCACGACAACAACCATCCCTTGAACAATCGGCTTGCAAATTGGGGCAACCTTTCAGGTACAAACGGCTGGTATGCCGTCAACAAGGGCAGGTTGATATTCCCAGGGTGCGACAAAGTGATCGGCAAAGATGACGCGAATCCCGCTCGGCATTTCGGCGATTACAGGTATCAGGGAACCGATGAGCAGGGTAATGCGAGGCTTCCCGCGCTCGTGAACGCATTTTCACTTGAGCCTACGACCGACACGACCGGCGGTAAGGCATATTGCCATGCCTCGCTTTATGCTGTTGACCGTACCGACTATCCGAGAAATGTCCTGCGAGGACGCAAGGGCAAGATCGTTAGCGTCTGGCGCATAGGCACATGCACTACGGGCTGGACTGCGGATGATCCCATCACCCCATGGAAATACTACACTGCCATGAAAGTCACTTTCCGCTACGACCAGACGGCTTTCGACGGTTCGCATCCAGTCAAGCTCTACCGTCACGACGGAACGGAAGACGGCTTGTGGAAGTGCGTCGCCACACAGTCCACACCGGCTGAAAACGCTGTAATATCCGCAACCGTAGAGCCAGGGTCGGGCATATACGATCTTGGTTGGTTCGCGCTTGTCGAACAGCCTGTCCTAGGATCCGTAATATCCCTCCGCTGATATGAAGTCAAACCCTTCGTGTGCGTTTCGTACCGTGGAAAATTAAGGGACATACCCTTCGCGAAAATGAGATAAGTTAAAAAGAAGCGGTAAATATCATGCCTCGGGGTCGCCTCGCCAGCACTCTTTCACAATGGGGATCAGGCTAGAAGCCAGATTCTCCATTGACAGCAACG
>JAFXEA010000488.1 GCA_017521065.1 Kiritimatiellia bacterium
GCGTATACTGTGAGATAGAGCACCTCAAGGAGATAGAAAAAGATGTTAAAGTGCCTGACGAGCTTGACTGGGAGCGCTGGCAGGGACCAGTTCCGCGCAGAAAATACAGCCCGAGATTCGTACCCGGCAGATGGAGATCCTGGACATCATACGGTAGCAGTACATTGGGAGATTGGTCTTGTCACCTGATGGATCCTGTATTCTGGACATTGGGGCTAGGATTGCCGGAGTCTGTAAAAGTCGATACGTTCGGCTCGTGGGATCCAACTATCCACGGATTGACGTTCCCGAAGGGCGCCAGAAGCACATTTACGTTCAGAAAACGCAAAGGCGGTAAATTCAAGCTGGTTTGGCATGATGGCATAGCCTGCAAGGAAGTTCCAGTTCCGGAGCTGTGGAAAGGCGAGTACGATATGTTCCCACCCTGTAATTCCGCAAAGGTCCGCAAAACGCGTAAAAACATGTCCAACGGCGCATTTGTCTATGGCGAGAAGGGTGTGATAGAGTATGGCAGTCATGGTGCGAACTATTTGCGGCTTCTTCCCGATACGACACTAGAAAAACTCAAGTCGGATGGAGGCTGTCCCAAGCAGAAGTATCTCCGCATTCCAGATAAATCTCCGTACAAGGAGTTTATTTCTGCCGTTAAAGGTGGCTCTAAGGTTGGAAGTCACTTTGCTTACGCTGGCGCTATGGTGAAGAGTGCGCTACTTGGAATTGCAGCTTTGTTCGATCCCGGCAAGGAACTCATGTTCGACAGAAAGACCCAAAGGTTCACTAATTCTTCCGCAGCAAATACCAGGTTGAGCCTGCCCCGAATCAAGGCTTGAAAAATCAGGGGACAAGTATGGGAGGATATGGCAATGACATTTAAATTTAACATCATACCATCACGAATCGCCGTGGCGTGCGCGACAGTCGTTCTGACGGCTGAGGTGCTCGCTTCCGCGACTGCGACTCTGAACTGGACCCTGTCCGACGGCAAGGTCGTCACCGAGACGCAGGAACTCCGGTTGTTTGCGGACGGTGTGGCGCTGACGGTCTCCCGCGACAAGATTCTTTCGATGGGTGCTCGAGAGCTTGCCGTCACGCCGGACTTCGCAACGGCGAAGAAGGGTGAGGACGGCTATTGGGTGATGCCCAACAACACCAAAGGCACGTACCGTCTCGACAATGGCCGATTGTTCCAAAACTGGAGCATATACATGCCGATGTTCGGCATGAAGACGCCGCGCCTGACGTATTGCGCCATCGTGACGGGCATGCCGTATTCCTTTGGCATCGAAGTGCTCGCAAAGAACGGAATCTATACGCAGAGCGCGGTGTTTCTGGCATCGAAGGATATCGAGTTCTATGAGGATATCCGCATCGAATACCATTTCCTGGAAGGGGACGCTGCCGACTATTCCGGTATCGCCCGCTGCTACCGCAAATACCAGTTGGATCGCGGTGCGGCCATTCCGCTCGCCGAAAAGGCCAAGGACAATCCGGTTCTCGCCTATGCCGTCACGAACATGGAGGTGCGCATCCGTCAGGCGTGGAAACAGGCGCCCAGCCCCGTCCTGGAACAGGTCACGCGCAACGAGCCTCCCGTCAAGGCCGTCGTCCCGTTCGACCGCGTGAAGGACATCGTCGACGAGTGCCGTCGCCAGGGCGTCGGCGGCGCGGAGTTCTGCCTTGTCGGTTGGAATGTCGGCGGACATGACGGACGCTTTCCGCAGATATTCCCGGTCGAGCCGTCTCTTGGCGGCGAGGAGAAGCTGAAGGAGTGCGTGCGCCATGCGCAGTGCAATGGCTACCAGGTCACGGGCCATTCCTCGTTCCGCGACTGCTACATGATTGCCGATACATGGGACAGCGAGTATGTCGTGGAGAAGAATCCGGACGGGACGCTCAAGCGCGGCAAGACGGCCTGGAGCGGCGGACGGCTCTACACGATGTGTCCGCAACGCGCCTACGAGAGATTCTGCCCCAAACAGTGCGCCGAGATGAAGACGCTCGGCTTCAAGGGGCTTTTCTATGTCGATGTCACGACCAGCCGTCCGCTCTTCCCGTGCCCGGACGTCCGCCACCGGCTCAACAACGGACAGCGCGCCGTGTGGGAGAACAACATCATGCACGAGCTTGGCGAGACATTCGGTGGCGCAGCGTCGGAGGGCGCGTTCGACTTCTGCGCCCGCACGTGCGAGTCGGCGCTTACCGTGCAGTGGGCCAAGCCGTTCGATTCGCCATCGAGTCCGATGGTCGACGGCTACATTCCTTTGTGGCAGCTCGTCTATCACGGCATCATCGTCTCGACGCCGTTCCGCACGATGATCAACTGCCCGGCGAATCCCGACAAACGCTATGCGCTCAAACTCGCCGAGTTCGGTGGACGGACCACATTCTATTGGCACAGCTGGTTTGTGACCGGGAAGCCGCCAAGCATGGGCACATGGGACCTCGAGGCGACGACGGACGAGAAGATGCGCCAGGGAGTCGCGTGGATGAAAGAGGGATTCGACGAATACGCCGCGCGTAGCCATCTGCAGTTCTGTTTCATGGACCGTCACGAAAAGGTTACGGACGGCGTCTTCCGCACGACTTATTCCAACGGCGAGCGCATCGTCGTCAATTACAACGATACGCCCGCGACCGTCGGCGGCGTCGAAATTCCGTCGATGTCCGCGAAACTCGTTCTTGCGGAATCGAAAAACAACAATAACGATCAGGTGCAATGAAAGGTCATAGCATGAACACGAAAGACATGATAAATCTGACGACAAAAATCGTTCTGTCGGTGATGACATCAGCTGTTCTTACCGGCGCTGTTTTTGCCGATGCACGTAGCGTAACAGTCGGCTCGCCCGACGAAGATGGCCGCGTCACGGTAACCATTGGCGGCGAAGGAACGAAGAAACAGACACTGATTGCCGCATGGGCGAACGGCGACAAGGGAAACAATCCTCTCGACTGGACCGAATACGCAGACGCAGGCACGGTTGCGCCTAACGATACTTCCAAAACATTCCAGATTCCTGACGCGTGGCGCGCGAAGTCCGGCGCGGTGAAGTTTTTCCTCATGTCCGGCGAGAAGCCCTACGGGACACGTTACGACTACATCACAAGGCCTGACTGCGGCTATGGCGGACTCTACATCGACACCGGAATCAAGCCCGATTCGACGCTCGACATCTCAGTGAAGCTGAAGTCCGACTACATGTCCTCAGCTGCAATAATGTGTCCATTCGGTATCAATGGTGTCGTTTTCATCATGCCGAAGTCCAAGACCGAATACTTTTACGACTTTTTCGGCGCGAAAGCAACCACGGCCAACGGAATAATGAATGAAGATTGTCGGAACGTGTTCCGCGAAGCGCCGCCTCATGATGCCAATCCGCATACGTTCCGCCTCAACAGAGAAGGGATGTCCATCGACGGCTACCGCCATCTCGCATTCGACCAATCGAAGATTACCGGGTCTGCCGCGACGAGCACCATAACGCTTTTCGGCAGAAGAGGCAGTTGGAAGCAGACAGGAACGACATGCTCCATCTACGGCGCAACACTTTCCACAAACGGTATCCTGGCCTGCGATCTCGTACCTGCCGCCGCGCCAAGCGGGAAAATCCAGATGTGGGATCGTGTGTCGCGCGGATGGAAGGGACCGGCCGGTTCGCAAAAGGATACCCTTGTCTTCGTTGCCGGCAATGACATCGGTCCCTATCCGTCCGACTGTGGAGAGGTGGAAAGCGTTTCTGCCGCGGTTCATTTCGCACCGGCTATTTCTATGTCGTCACCGGATTACGGCACGAAGACGGTTGCTGTTACATTATCTTCTGGTCACGATGCGGGGCTGCTTTTGGCCGTTGCCGGCCTGGAAGATGCGGGAACGGTTTTCTCGAACTGGACAACCAATGCGCTTGTCCAAAAAGTCGCCGCCGATGTTGATGAGGTGACGTTCGCCTTGCCGGCGGACTGGATTCGAAACCACTACAACATTCGCTTCGCTTGGAAGTCAATCGCCGATCAGCCCTACGACTACGCCGTCGAAGAGCTTGTTTCAACTGGGGAGGCCTACATCCGCACGGGATGGATTCCCACGACTGACACGGCAATTTCCGTGACGGCAAAGACGGCGAGCAATGTCTGCGCATTCGGCATCGCGGGATGTTTCTTCGCCTTCCAGACTGGAAACACGATTCACTGGAATTTCTTTGGGAACTCCTCGAATGCGCAATGCGACGGCACATCCTTCCCGTCTTCACACCACGAGTGGAGACTCGGCCCGAGTGGCGCATTTGTTGACGATACGACCCTTGCGACATTCGATAGCACCACCGAGTCGGAGCTCATAGCAAATATTTTGCTTCCGTTCAGGGCATCGGGCCCAAAGTCGCAGACCCCCGATAAAACTGGCGACGCCTCGGTCAAGTCGGCGAAGATATGGGAGGGTGATATCTTGGTGCGCGACTTCGTGCCGTGCATAAAGAACGGCGTACCGGTCTTCTACGATGTTGTGCGCGGCGACTACTACGGAAGCCGGACGGAGACGCCGTTTGCCGCCGGTGCGCCCGTCGTCGCCGACGGCGACATTCTTTCGTGGTCGAATGTCCGGGAGCTTCGCAAAGGTCTCGTAATTGCCTTCCGCTAGCATAGACGCTTATGTTTCTGCGCAATACGGCGATGACGGCAAAGTCGCTCTCGCCGCTTCATGGATGCTTCGGAAGTATGATACGCAATTGAGCAATTGAACCAGTTAACGAAATATTGACATGAAAATCGAAAAACTTACTGTTGTATTTGCCGTACCGATGTTTTTTGCCGCCGCCTTGGCGCGAGAAGCGCCAACGGATATTTATCTGCTGATAGGCCAGTCGAACATGGCCGGACGTGGCGTGACGAACACAGCGAACAGGATTTCGTCCGAGCGCGTCTTCAAGTTCACGCGGGACGGCAAGTGGACTGAGGGTGTAGAGCCGATCCACTTTGACCGTCCGAATGTCGGCGCCGGTCCGGGGCTGGCCTTTGGCCGTGCGATGGCCGATGCGAAACCGACCGTAGAGATAGGTCTTGTCCCGTGCGCTGTCGGCGGCTCGCCGCTTTCGCGCTGGGAACCTGGCGGCGACCTCTATTCGAATGCGGTCGAGCGGACGCGTGCCGCGCTTGCGACAGGTGGGAGTCTGCGCGGCATTCTTTGGCATCAGGGCGAGGCTGATTCGTGGAAATGGGGAAACGCCGAGTCGTATGCACGGCGGCTGACGCACATGGTGACGCAACTTCGCGCCGACCTTGGCGTAAAGTACGTTCCGTTCATCGCAGGCGAAGTGGGTGCCCACTACGGCGCGAGTATCGAAAAGCGCGGCGGAAAGTCGTTTGTCGATGAAGTCAACAGGCAGATGAAGTCGGCGGTCGCAAAGCTGCCGGCTGCCGGATGGGTTTCCGTGAAAGGACTTGGACCGGGACCGGATGGAATCCATTTTACGACGGAAAGCTCCTATGAACTCGGCCGACGGTATGCAAGGGAGATTCTCCGGTGGCAGTCCATTCCCTGCCAGATGCCGGAAGATGAGGATTACGGAGGCAATGCGGCGGATTGGAGACCGCCATTCACGGCGCATGGGTTCAACCTTCAGGGAATGCGCCGGTCTGGTCCAAAAGCGGGTTTCAGGGAAGATCATTTCAAGTGGATCAAGGAATGGGGCTTCAACTTCGTCCGGTTGCCGCTTGACTACCGCTGCTGGGTGAAGGATCGCAAGTCCGGGAATCGCGAGATTATAGACGAGGAGGGGTTGAAGCTGCTTGACAAGGGCATAGCCTTCGCTCGCAAGCATGGTCTCGTCACGATGATTTGCCTCCATCGCATTCCCGGCGAATATTGCGTCCCGCAGGTCGATCCCGAACCAGGCAATATCTATACCGATCCCGACTGCCTCCGGGCAGCGGTGATGCACTGGAAGTTGCTTGCGCAACGCTACAGGGATATTCCGCGCGAAGCGCTTTTTTTCAACCTCATCAATGAGCCGTCGAGCCGTCTCGGGACAATCGAGCAGTACGAATATGTCGCCCGCGTTCTTGTTGCCTCGATACGCAAAGTCGATTCAAAGCGGTTTATAGTTGCGGACGGTTGGCAGGGAGGCAACGTTCCGGTGCCGGGGCTTTACGGAATACCCGGTGTCGGACAGGCTGCGCGCGGGTATTATCCCTATTGGTTTTCGCATTTCGGGGTTGACGTCGCGGCTTCGCTGGGGAATGACAAAGTTTCGGCTCCCCCGCCGACATGGCCGCCTCGGCGTGGCTGCCCCGACGGGCGACTCGGCGGACCGAAATGGCCAGATTGGCATGAGCCTTTTGCGATTGCGAACGCTCCGGCCGCCAAGTATGCGCTCGTTCTCGGCGAAGTTTCCGGATCGGTGCTGATTGAGGTTGCGGCGGACGGAGAGCGTGTTGCATCTTTCCGGCTCGAACCGCAAAAGGGCAACCCGGAGTGGTCGAAGGTCAGTCGCTACCGCGGAACGGGTCCGTGGCGTGGAATCCTGGCGCGCCCACTGACGTTCACGTTGCCGAAAAGGGCTGAACGCCTGTCGATACAGCTCGTCGAAGGCGATTGGGCGATGCCGTCGAGTCTCGTTTTGAAGAATGCGGATGGGCGCGAGGCGCGGATCGAGTTCGGCCAGAACATGAAGACGATGAAGTCGACTTGCTGGCGGCGCCGTTTCGCGGGGTGGAATGCGCGCGAACCTCTTCCTCTCCCTGACGGCGTATCCGTGCCTTCCGGGCGGTTCGCCGACGAGGGTATGAACGTGATGTGCAAGGGCTGGCTCGACCGGTGGGAGGATCCTATTGCGAATGGCGTATGGTGCCTTGCGGGCGAGTTCGGATGCGCCAACCATACGGCGCACATCGATTCGCTCAGGTTCCTGGAATCCGGCCTGAATCTCTTTGAGGTGCTTGGCATGGGGTGGTGTTCATGGGGTTTCATCGGTTCTCGCTTCGGTATCCTCGATTCAGGCCGCGCCGATGTCGAATACGAGGACTGGAAAGGAAGAAAGCTCGACCGCAAGATGCTCGAACTTCTCCGCCGGCATGCCGCAAAAGGCGTTGCGCTCGATTCCGTTCCCGAAGTGGTGACAGGATCCGAGCCGGAGCTTGCCCGCTTCGCAAAGACGGCTTGGGCGATGGCCTACGATCACGTAACCAACTGCGTCGGGGCTGTGCAGTCTCCGTACATGGACGAGGCGTTCTCTCCAGACAGGACGTGGATCTGGGATACGTGTTTCATGGCGCTCTTCTGCCGTTACGCGCCGGACGTGTTCCCCGGGGTCGAAAGCCTCATGAATTTCTATGCGCCGATGCTCGACGGCACCCCGTCCGCGCTGAAAGTCCACATCCCCGACAATCCGCCGCTTTTCGCCTGGGCTGAATGGATGAACTATCGAATGACGGGCGACCGGAAGCGCATAGACTTGATTTTCGGCGGGCGGAAATACCCGCAGAGGATGTTCGATCTCTACGAACGGATGAAAATCGGAGATGGCTTTCCCTTTCAGAGTTCTGCGTTTCCGGTCCTTTGGGAGAAGAGACCGCTCGGATATCTTTGGACGGGCGGGCGCTCCGGCATGGACAATACACCCCGCGGCGGATTCTCGCGCCAGGTGTTCGATAACGACGCGCGGTATTTTTCAATCCTTTGGATAGACGCCATCTCGCAGCAGGCTCTTGCGTGCAGGATCATCTACGAAGCGACGGGGGATGAAGTGTTCAAAAAGCGTTTCGACGAATATGCCGGAATAATCAACGAACGCTACTGGGACGATGAGGACGGTGCGTACTACGACATTTCCGCATCGCCTCCGCACAAGACGGTGAAAGTCCTGACACCGGCATCGTTCTGGCCGCTTCTCGCCGGCGTCGTTCCGCCGGAGCGCGCGAGGCGGTTGGTCGCGCATCTGAAGAACCCCCGGAAGCTCGGCGGCGATGTCCCGTTCCCATCCGTTTCGCGCGATTCGCGCTTTTTCAACCCGAAAGGCGAGTATTGGCGCGGCGGTGTTTGGCTGCCGACGGTCTATATGTGCGTAAGGGCGCTTGAGGAAAACGGTTTCGCCGACCTGGCCGACGAACTCGCGGAAAAAACCGTCCGGCATCAGTTCAAGACATACAAAGCATATTCGCCTCAAACAATCTGGGAAGCGTATTCGCCCACGGAGGCGAAGCCGGCGTCCTGCAAGGTTAACATCCGCGATGAGGTGGTACGGCCGGATTTCTGCGGCTGGTCGGCGCTCGGACCGATTTCGATGATGATCGAGAATGTCGTGGGCATCAACGCGGACGGCGTGAAGCGCGAAGTTGAATGGCGTCTCAGGCGGACGGACAGGCATGGCGTCAGAAATCTCCGCTTCGGCGGTGTGACGGCATCGCTCGTCTTCGAAAACGGGCAAATAGAAATTGAGTCTTCCGCACCGTTCTTGCTTCGCGTCAAAGGCGTCGTCCACAAAGTGCCCGTCGGCAGAACGACGCTCCCCGTCGGTGGCGTTGAGAGACTTGCAACCGATAAATGAGGCAATACATGCGGATTGCAAATATCCTTGTCGTCGCTGCAGTTGCGATTGCACCGGTTGCCGAAGGGGCAGCGACCGGCGACAAGACGCATGCGCTGGATGCGGCACCTGCGAAACAGCGAATTTGGTGGGATACGACATGGAACGACCCGTATGTGGCGGATATAGCAGATGCCGATACGTATCTCAGGCGCAAGTTCCGGCAGGACGTAACCGATCCGACGACTGGCGTAGGGGCTGATGCGCTGAAAGATATGCTTTCGGACATTGTGACATCGGGAAAGATGTCGGGAGAGTCATGGTGGATCACGAAGGCCAAATGCTTCGCCGCGCAGGTGGAGAGGGAGTCGATTGATGTCTCGCCTCTTGATTGGTTTCCCGCAATCGCCGTATGGGACAGATGGTCGAGGCCGATTACTGGTGTCATCAAAAGCAGGGCAAGGGAGGTCAACAGAGAGAAACTGTCAGACCTTCTGTGCGCAGAATGGCGGGCCGGCAACGCCGACGGCACATGGAACATGTGGCAGGACTTCGACCATTCCGTTCCGGACTGGCGTGTCATATTGAAGCTCGGGTTCCCGGGAATGAAGGATCGTCTCGGGAAATACGCCGTGAATGGCGATCCGTTCTACGAAGGGCTGCAGATTGCGATGGATGCGATGCTTGCGGGAATCGGCCGGTTCATTGCGCAAGGCAAGAAGAATCTCGAAATTATCAGCCGCAAAGATCGCAAAGGTCGCAAAGACCCCATGCCCTCGGTGGACGAATCCAACTCTGCACTCTCAGCGTCTCTGCGTGAGAAGAAACGTCTTGAAAAGGAGATTGCCTGCCTTGATCGGTTGAGGAACGGGCCACCGCAGACGGCGTACGATGCGATGATGTTCGTATGGCTATACTTTTTCTGGTCGGAGCATCTTGATGGCGTCCAGTGCCGCTCGCTGCCGGAACTCGATGTTTTTCTTTCTGCGTATTACGAGGCAGACGTCGCCGCCGGGCGTACCGATGAAGCGGAATTTCGCGAGCAACTGAAGCATTTCCTTTGGCAATGGGGTTCGGTCGCGAACTATTGGAACCAGCCTGCCGGTTTTGGCGGCACGAACGCGGACGGATCGAGCGCGTTCAATGGTGTGTCGAAGATCATTCTCGATGTCGTGGACGAGTGTGCGCTGCCGACTCCGAAGTTTCTCGTGAAGGTCGCCCCGAACACTCCGCACTGGGCGTGGGACAAGATGCTCGACATGGCGCGCCGGCACAGATCGATTGCGTTCATCGGCGAGGAGCCGGCGGCAAAGGCACTCAAAAAGTGGTGCGAAGCCACCGACGAAGATTGCAGGACGATGGTGCTGCGCGGATGTTACGAATTCGATCTCGCCGACAGCTGCAACAGGACGGGATGCGGCTACATTAATTTCGTGAAGCCAATTGAAAAAATGTTTGTGGATGCGGCAGCTTCAGTGGATCGCGGGGTTGCTTGGGGACAAAGTTTTGATTCCTTCAAGGATGAGTATCTGCGCCGGCTGTCAGAAACGGTCGTCAAGTGCCGTGAGATAGCGTTTGCGTTCGAAAAGGTGCTGGCTGACGTAAATCCGGCGGATTTGATGACGCTTTCTACGGAACATGCCCTAAAGGTCCGCAAGGATGCTTTTGCCGACGGATGCCCGAGAGGGAACGACACGGCAATACTTTCCGCCGGACTCGGAACGGCTGTTGATTCGCTTCTTGCGGTGGAGGAGATTGTGTACGAGCGCAAGGAGCTGTCGCTTGCGGCTCTAGGGAAAGTGCTCTCCGGGAACTGGAAGGGATACGAGCCGCTGCGACTGAGGATGTCCAGATCGAAGCGCAAGTGGGGAAACAACGATCCCGATGCGAATGCGCTCGGGGCGGAACTGGTGGAGTGCTACGGATCGCACCTCAACGGCGTACCCAATTCCCGGGGCGGGGTGTTTCTCGCATCCGGGCACAGCGCGCGCCAGTTCATTGAGCTGGCCAAGAAGACCGGAGCAACTCCAGACGGGCGCAGGGCGGGCGAAGAAATGTCGAAGAATCTTTCTCCGGCGATGGGCGCCGATACGGAAGGCGCCACGGCTCTTGTCAATACGCTCGCATCCTCGGACGTCACGAAGACGCCTGGCGACTATCCTCTCGATATGATGCTTCATCCGTCGGTCTGTTCCGGCGAAAAGGGGCTCCGGACGATGCGTTCGATGGTGGAAATGTTCCATAGGAACGGCGGAAGCGTGATCCAGTTTACCGTGTTCAGCGCGGAGGAGCTCCGCGATGCGCAGGCGCATCCCGAGAAGTATGAAAATCTCCAGGTGCGCGTATGCGGATGGAACGTCCGCTGGAACGACATGAGCAAAGAGGAACAGGACGCCTACATCCGTCGTGCGGAAAACATCATGAAATGACGGTGGAAAACCGGGGAAAGGAAAAATCCATGAACTATATGTGGTTAATAGTTGCGTCTGTGCTTTCTACGGGGGTTGAGATACCCGACGAAGGTGTGCCGACATGGGAAGGTGGACCGCAATACACGACGCGCACAGAGAAGTGTCCTGCGCAAATCAACGACGAGGCAACCTACCTCAAATGGAAGTGGCGCACGAATCTTGCCGATCCCAAGACCGGTCTCGACAACGATGCGCTTCGCGCGGGCGTGAAGAAGATTGTTGCCGAGTCTGGCTGGAAGTCCGGCGCGGAGGACTGGTACGATGTGGCCGCGCGTTGCTTCGACTTCCTTGTCGACAATGTAGCGATTGGCTTTTCGGAATACGATTGTTTTCCGGCCATATCCGCTTGGGATCGCCACCGTCGTCCGATGAGCGCGATTCTGTGGAGTCATGCCAGGGACGTGGACGACAAGTACTATCCCGGGCTTCGGGCGGAAATCGAACAAATGCGCAAGGAAGGGCGTGCCACCATCGGCAAGGACTTCGATCATTCTGCGCCCGACTGGGTCGATATACTCAAGATCGGCTTCCCCGGCATGAAAGCGCGCGTTGATTCCTATACGCAGAATACGCCGTTCTATCGAGCCGAGAAGCGCGCCGCCGCTGCGATGATGCGCTTTTTAGATCGGCTTATCGCAACGGCGAAGGCGCATCCCGAAGCCGATTCCTATTGGATGAAACGAGAGATTGAATCACTGGAGCGTCTGCGCGTCGGGCCGCCGAAAACAGTTTTTGACATCATGCAGTTCACGATGGTGTACTTCATCCTTTCCGAGCCGCTCAACTACTTCCAGGTGCGGACGTTCGACAATATTGATGTGCGCTGGTGGCCGTATTACCAGGCGGACC
>JAFXEA010000489.1 GCA_017521065.1 Kiritimatiellia bacterium
ATTCTCTGCGGACACACACACTGGGCTCAGTCGGACGATTTCTCCGATACGGCGAAGATGTATGTGGCGGGTGGCAACTTTGAAGGTCAGGCGAACGAAATCGTGTTCAAGTGAGTCCGGCTCAGTTTTGTTTTCGTCATGCGGCCCATGCCTTTCGGACATGAGGCGTTTTGAATTCTTCATGCGGCGTTTCCCTTTCCGTCATTGAGCATTTCCGTTCTGTTGCCCTCGCGCCTGCGGTGTGAAGGATGCCACATCCCGATGCGCCATTGCTCACTTCAGTGATTTTCATCAGTGATTTTTGCGGGGACAGTCCCTGAAAGTGTGACATGCGCACTTGGGGTGACTTTGCTTCACGGTACTCGGTAAAGGTCGTTTTTGAGGGGCAAGTGACCCTCATGCCAAGGGTCAAGTGACCTTCGGTGCAAGGGTCAAGTGACCCCCACGTCTAGGGTCAAGTGACCTTCATGCCGAGGGACCCCCACCAAAAGGCGAACACAAATCCGCTCGCAATCTTGCCGCTGTGCTCATGTGCTGCCTCATCTGTTTGGTGTAAGGCGGCGGTTTGATGTAGCACGGGAGCATGTGTGGCTCTTTAAAAGCGAGATAAAACACTCAATTAATTAGAGATTTTCTGTTTCTTTTAAGCTTATCTCGCTTTTTTGAAGGGTATGCAAAAAAAAAAGCCAGATTTCCCATTGACGGCGACGCTGCTGTTATGATACCATAAGTGCCAATCAAAGAAGGAATTCTATCTCGCCTATGGGATAGCAATGAAAAAAAAAATGATTTTGGTATCGTCACTGCACTTTACGGAAAGAATGGGGAGTAAAATGCACAGAATCACGTTTGGGATAATTGCGCTCTGCAGCAGTACGTTGCTTGCTGCCGATGTCGAATGCTCGTGGACAGCTGAAAAGCCGGTGTCTCTCGGCGATGGGGCGGTGAAGTTTGCCTACGATGATGGCGGCAGCGTTGCCGGCATTGAGGTTTCTCCGTTGGATGGAGGTGCCGTGTCGCTGTCGGGCGACGCCATGCCTTTGGCGGCAGATGTGCGCATCGAGTTCAAGTCGCCGGGGCGGCTGGTGATAAACAACAGTCTCACGGGTGATGGATGCGTTGCCGTGACGAATTCCGCTTCCGACCGGCGGTTGGAGTATGATGGCGCAAGACTCGGCACCGCCGATTGGACGCTCATGTTTTCCAATGCATTGCTTGCCGATTATGCTCCGCTGAAGAGCGTTCGCGGTTCGGGGAATGGAGAGTATGACGCGGGCGTGTACTATCCATACAACGTGAAGCGTTTCGAGAAGGATGGCTTCAGCCAGATGTCTGTCACGCTTGTGCAGGCGAAGGCGGGTTTTGTTGAATCGAAGATCGTTCTTATGCGTCTGCGCCAGAACGGAGCTAACATCGAAGGGATCCTCGATCGCGCCTGCTACCACAGCACCCGCCATATTCACGGGGAGGATATCGAGAGGCTTATCGCCCGCAATGAGGTATCGCCGGATCCGAATTTCACAACAAATTCCCTTGTGCATACTCCGCAGTCCGAGGGTGGATATGGCGTGAACAATTTCTTCATGGAACGGACCGATTCGGCGGAGGTGGAATTCCGCGGCGCAGTTGCCTCTACAATATCCATCAAGCCGTCATGCGGCGCATCCGTGAAGATGCAGCCGTCGGCGGTGAACGGAACGTTGGCAAATGGGTTTAACGGGTCGGGCCTGGTCACGATTGCAGCACCGGAACAGGGCGCGGAACAGCCCGATGTCGATTCCTACGACGGTTTCATTGCGTCGTCTGCGGTAACTGTTTCCCAAAATCGGATGCTGACGACTCTCACTAATGTGTTTGCGGACATATCGGGTTCGTATGTGAGCGGAAGATATTTTCCGGCCCAGTTTTGCCAAGTGCGCGGCAACAATCTCTGCATTACCAGCGAGGTGCAGGTTGCTACGGACAACTATACATGGCGTTTTGTCGTTCTGGAACTGAAGCAGTCCAGTTTCAATGTTGTCGCAAAAGCCCTCAGTGCAGGATATGTAAAGATTGAGGCTAAAGATGGCGGTGTGACAGGTTATATCGGAGGCGGGTATTCGGTGCTGGATCCAAGATTTGATGCTTACCGTTCTTATTTTACGCCAGCGACAGGAAGCACGAGCCATCCCGTCGGAGCCTGTCGCTTCAGGTTTGCGTATTCGGAGGCAGCATCCTCCCTTGTTGAAGTTGGCGCATCCTTCGCCAACGAGATGGAGCCTGAAGACGGTCTTGGGCAGAACTTGGGTGCGGACGCAGTGTTTCGCATTGCCGGAAACTCCGATTCGCGTGTCAGCGTGAGGATTCCAAACAATTCTTCTGCCGCAGCATTTCCTGCGAAAGGAATTGTGGAGGTTGCGGAAGGCGGCGAGCTTCTGATGGAATATGCCGCAATATCAGGAAATTCATCCTTGATACGCGTTCTGTCGGGTGGACGGCTCAGGATTCGCCGTGCATCGGCGCTTGATCAGGCTCAGCATGTGCATTTGCTGGGCGGCGAGCTGATCATGCGCGATGACTCGTCCTTTGCAAATTCTGATTCGTGGTGCTCTTTGGAGCGCGTGACGCTCAGGGATGGAGCTGTGGTGAAGGGTATGCCGTTTCAGATGGGGTATGTCGATGGCAGCGCGTC
>JAFXEA010000490.1 GCA_017521065.1 Kiritimatiellia bacterium
AGAGGTGCAGAGCATTGTCAGAGCCATATCGAAGCACACGAAGAAGCGTGGCATATACGTCTACGACAGAGGCGGGGACAGCATCGAATTCTACAGGTTTCTGCTTTCAAACGGGCTGGATTTCATAGTAAGGCTCAAGGAGAGGCATGTAAGAAGCTGGAAGCGCAATGTCATGTGCGGTGAACTGGCGTGGCAATGCCAGATGCGGCACAGAGAAGTCGTCAAGTTCGACCACCACGGCAGAGAGAGGTGTGTCACCATCAAGTACGGCGTCGTGCCGGTGCGCCTTCCTGACATCCCTGACAGACTGCTTCATATGGTTGTCGTCAAAGGGTTTGGACAAAAGCCGATGATGTTGCTTACGACACTTGCACAAAACACGTCGCGGGATGCGCTCTGGCAGGTGGTGGAGGGCTACATCACCCGCTGGAGGATAGAAGACACCATCCGCCATGTCAAACAATCCTACGGGCTCGAAGATATACGGCTGTTCAAATACGACAAGATCAAAGCCATGGCATCCGTGCTACTGGCGACGATCTACTTCAGCATGACATAGATCGGAAACACGCAGAAGCACGAGGTCATCGCCCAGAGCATCGCGCGTATGTCGTTCAGGATTCATGGTGTGCCAGACTTTCACTTCTATGCCATAGCGGACGGGACAAGCGACATCCTCAAAAGAGGCCGCAGATGGCGTGGTTTCGACCCCAAGGAAACAGAAAAAATGACAATTTCACGCTGTTTGACTTCTTCGGGTTGAACACGGGATGACAGCAACGCCCGGTTCCATCATTTCCGCCTGAAAAACAGAAACGATCTCTCGTTCCTATGAACGGATTTTCACTTATCAAAAAATGAAAATAGCCACTTCACCCCTATTTTATAAGGGTGCGACGCTTTTCACGCCAAAAAAATTGGGGAACCTCCAAACCCGCCAAACTTGTGATGCCATAACGGAGCTTGAGCCGGCGGCGAAGCTTCTCAAGCGCCTGCTTTTCAATCTGCCGCACACGTTCACGGGTTATCCCCATTAGCTGAGCCGTCTCTTCCAACGTATGGGTCACCCCATATCCACATCTTCTGTTGCCTTGATTTTCCATATCAATACTCCCTTACACCCATTATAAGCGTCGATTTCGTTCAATCTTACAGCGACGCTTTTTTTTTTCTGAAAAGTTCCCTGCGGCCAATCGCGGCAATTGGTCTTTTTGGGGTAAAATCACCCATCTACCCGAACGGGCGGACTAAAGCGTCACTTTATAACAATATACAGCACTGCGGAGAAAATCTTACGCGATTTTTTTTACTCACATCTCAGGCTCATACTCTTTTTGGCGGAGGCGGTTGTATTCTCCTATCGTCTCCGGGCCTTTGAAGCGGACGGTATCATGCGCCCCGTTGAACGGATCTACGCAATCCTGCCACCTCAAATCACATTTATGTCTATATATTCTGACCAAGAAAAGTGCGGACGGATTCGAGAGATTTCGTTCCGGCGGCGCGGCCGATGTCATAGACGCACTGCATCTGGTCCGGATTGTGGCAGACGCGCGAAATTGGAAGTGGAGTTTCCGGCGCAATCAAAAGCGCAGCCCCCTCTGCAACGCGTCTGTCGATATATTCAAGCGTGCGGTTGTACCAGACGTGCCGCGTTTCAAGCGCCTTGCTGACAGCCGGATACTTCCAAAGGAACGGACGCAGCAGCTTATGTCTCCACGACGCGAACTTCCGGTAACCGTGCGGACGCGTCGTGACGATGACATTGCGCGAATACCCAAGCGATTCGAAATATCTGATCGGTATGCCGTCCGAAAGCCCGCCGTCCAGATAAAGTCCGCCGCCTACAGCAACCGGACGCGCAACCAGCGGCATCGATGCCGACGCACGGATCCATGCATATGTTTCCTTATCCACAACATCAAGTTTGCGATAAACCGGCTGGCCGGTACGCACATCCGTAACCGAGAGATGGAATTCCATCGGATTCCGCTCGAACTCCTCCTTGTCGAACAAGTCGAGCCGTTCCGGAAGCTCATCATAGCAGAAGTCGGCACCGAACATATCGCCCGTCCTGAAGAGCGACGACCAGCTGCAATAGCGCGGATCCCTGGCGAATCGCTTGTTGTACCTGATGACACGCCCTATCTGCCGGCTTTTGTAGTTGCACCCGAAACACGCACCGGCCGAAACCCCGACAAGTCCGTCAAAGACGATTCCATTCTCCATCCATACGTCAATGACACCGGCGGTGAAAAGGCCACGCAGAGCGCCACCTTCCAACACCAATCCGTTTTTACCTTTATTCCCAAGCATCGACTTTATGATTTCGCCCCGTAAACGCTCTCAATCTCCACGACATACACATCATGAAGCGACCCGCCGGGATTGTCGTTATACCATTTGGCGAGAATATCCTTGTCGATGAAACTGGACTTGTCCATCGAAGCCTTGAAAAGCTTGCGGCAGTCAAGCGTCAGACGCGCCTCTTCAAATGCGACGGCGCCGGATTCAAGTTCGATGGCGGACAGCCCGGCTTCCTTGCACTTGTCAAAATCGCGTCCGCTCTTGGAACCGCAGAATTTGAGAGCGTCCCTCCACGTTTCCGTGAAAAACGAAAGGCTCAGCCGTTCTTCAGCCTCAACGAATTCGTGCGTGTATCGCTCAGGACGGATGAACACGAACGCGACCGGCCTGTTCCAGAGCCAGCCGATCCCTCCCCAGCTTGCCGTCATCATGTTGAAGCGATCTTTCTTTCCGGCACAGACAAGCATCCAATCGCCACCTATGAGCTTGAATGCATCCTCCTTCGCAAGACACGCCAAATCAACTTTGTTCATTGATTGCTCCCTTCTTTTGACATCTACATTTTTTCCGCGAATTATATCATCTTCCCGCCGTCATTTCACCAACATCGCATTTGAACCTGCGTTAGTGCCCCATCCTGCCCCCATATTCGCAATTTACTGATTTTCGCTTGAATCAAAAAACGTGGAGTGCTATACTTCGCGCTGTTTTTGAAAGAGAAACCATGAGCACGAAGTTTTACTTTAGCAACCTTCTTCTTGGCCTTACGCTTGGCAGCGCGGGGCGCGCTTTGGTATTCTGACATAGGCAGAAGAAATCAAAACCAGCAAAGAAGCCCCGCTCGAAACGAGTGGGGCTTTTCGCATTTCAAGGAAAGAAAAAACATGAAAGAGACAGAGTTCAAACTTACAGATCCGTACGGGACCGCCCCGTCCAAGCCGCCGTTCAACCAGAGCGTCTCCACAGGTGTGCCGTGGCACAACCTGCCCGTGACCCGCGAATACACGCTCGGACAGCTTCTTGACCAGACGATTGCG
>JAFXEA010000491.1 GCA_017521065.1 Kiritimatiellia bacterium
CGCATACTACGCCCATTTACCGTTACCTTAGCCCAGGCCTCCACTCTACCAAGATCAAGGGTAAGAAGATCTGGAATCTCTTCAAGATTGAATCGTCCGTCGAAGGATTTCTCTCCATCTATTTCCCACCGACACAACTCAGTCCTGGTCATCTCCCTGTGTGCGCAGGTTCTTTCTTCGTTGAATGTTACGATAAGCGACTCATTCTCCGCAAGCTTCCAACAAAAATCCTCTGGAGCATTCTCATATTTTCCTGTAACAGGATCAAAAACCATAACAGCCCCTTTTGCTCTAAATTCGATTTTCCCCGAATATCCATTTGTGCCGGCTGCAATAAAATAACAGTCTCGCTCGCCGTCTCTGCGGTGATACCAAAAAATCTCTCCATTCCCAGAAGTACAGCAATCTGGGGTCAAGCCGCTTACCGCATCGGATTCAGTACCTCCCCATACAACCTTCGCACCAGCCTCAACAAGCGAAGATATCCTTCTTCTACTTTCAGGCAACAGATAAGTCTTTTCAGGAACCCAAAGCAACGAATAGCTCATTCCGTCGGGAAGCACAATGCGCCCATCCTTAACCGCCAACCTGTTCATGAGCACATCATGGTTCAAATAATCACATTTAAATTCGTTCCTGGCAAAAAACGAACTCTCGTCTGGATGGTGCCCAAGTCCGTCACCAAGATACCGCAAAACATCAACAACGGGCTTTCCGGACTCCAGATGTTTTGTGATTCGCGCAATATATTCCGTGAATTCAGGCATGAACCTCCACCACGTCTGCTCACGCAGAAAAGGCGTACCTATCCGGTTTCCAAATGAGGATCCCGGTTTTTTCCCGCCTATGATCGGATTATGCGTATAGGTGTGGAATACAAGATATGTCACGCCGCGCGCAAACGCACGGTTTGAATTAGCCTTAAGATCTCTAAAGGTTGTACGAAACTCCAACGGGACTTGGGTGAACGCCTCTGCCGCCACTCGTTTCTTACCATAAAGATGTGCGGCAGAGACACAAGGTCTTAAAGGCTTGAAATTCATACTTCCAACCCCGACATCCGCCGGCGGATGCCAAAATTCGCACATCGGAATATCCGCATATTTCCAATACGCCAGAATATCACCGGCAAGCGCATCCCCAAACGCGGCTTCGAACTGAATCTCCATACCATGATCTCTTGCAAGTTCAGCCATCCGTCCATAGTAATTGCGCTCTACCAATCCGCCGATTGTCCTTCGCCAATCCAACAAAAACTTCCATGTCTTCTCCGGAGAGCCCACAACATATCCAAAAACTGCTGGCAGCCACGGCTCTAACCTGTAGCCATTTTCAGCATTGAATATTTCCTCCATCCCTTCGCGCCAATTCTGCCGATAGCATTCCCAGCTATCGATAACGATTCCATCAATTCGACCTTTCAAAGGCCCGTTCAACAAACGTCCGACATAGGCATGAAAATTAATTTCCGCACCCCGTGGATCCAGCTTCGTGCATTCCCATCCTGTAGCCTCTTTAGGCGCAGGCCCATTTTCATGCAAGGCGTTTACATGACCGATACGCAATACAATCCAGTCACAATCACCCTCTCCATGCCATTCCGTCCCATCGAATTTTGTTATATTGCGTATACGCGACGAATCGATCCACGCTTCGGCAGACTGTCGCACTGCACCTCTATCCACCAGTCCCCGGACGGTCCATCCCGCCAATCCTTCCCAGTTATCCATCATTGCCCGCTCCATGAATTCGACATTGCGCAATTCAATCGGATCTTTGGATTTCATCGTCAGGCGCCATTCGCAAGAAGATGCTTCATCGCATGCCAGCGTCTGCATTACATGCATACGTGATGGATGCACACGATTATCTTGCCAATTTCCCGACGGCATATCCTCTTCTGCAACACATCCCCACTCGCCAAATGGCATTTTTGCTTCAAATTTCACATGGCACTGCGGATCGTAGGTGCGGTCATGATTCAATGCGGATGTGGAATCTATCTTCAAGGTGCGAATTACGACAGGCCTCGCGAAACGGTATGTGCGCGAAGACTGATTAGTGGTAATAGAGACAGGATGCAGAGGTTCATCTCCGCCAACCGGAGCTGGGAAAGCTATCATCGCCACATCACGATAATTACGTTCAGGAACATCATCTGCCATCCTTGACTTGGGCAGTTTTTTCAGATTTACCGATGTTCTGGCTGGAACGCGTGTTGCCGAATAAACAAGTTCCCTCATAGCATTTTGAGGAGTTATCCAAGGGCCACCGCTCATCGACCAACCAGGACAATTTTGCATTCGGAATGTCAAATTCCTTTTTCTGCATTCATCTGCAATAAACCCGAGCAGCTCGTCCCACTTTGGACTCAAACACTCTACCGGATTATTTACACCTGGCCAAAGTCCGCATTGCGAGGATCCGTGGAAAAGGTGAATCCCACGAATTCCCGCCGACTTTATCGCATCAAGATCGGCGACAAGGCCTTCTTTCGAGACATTCCCTCCAATAAGATGGAACCATGTTTCAGGGCGGCAATTGTCATCAGCGTCTATTTCCCCTGCGTGTAGATTCCCACAAAACACACATACTGACAGAATTACAAAAAACCACCGTGCCGACATTTTCAACATTTGCATTTATTAAATCGCCTCTTTCCCCGAACTATGAAAGCTCTTTGCCACATTGCAGCATAATAACCTGTTCTTATTTTCGACGCGAAAACCCGTAAAAACGGCGAGAATACATTACGGAACCAACCTCGCGCGCCGCCTGCACAAGTTCCGGATATGGTGCGTCAGTTACAGATACGAATCCGATCTGAAAATTCTCGCCGTCAGCCCTTCCCGTTAACGCCTGATCCCGCCACTGAAACCAATGCGTACCGACAAAACGCGGATGGTCAAGACACCCCTCCACAAATGTTCGGTAGCACACGGCCCGTTCAGCCTGATCACGTGCCGCAACCAATCCGGTGTGGAACATACCTCTGTCGAGCGCGCCAAAATGAAATTCCCCGATGAGCATAGGCTTGTCGTCGGACTTTTCTGGAAGGTCGCGCACAGGCTGACGACTGTATACATTCACACTCACCACATCACAATAGCGAGATGCGGCACGCAAAACCGCATCCGATCCCCATGCAATACGACAACCGAGGTACAGATGATTTGGCAACTCTTCTTTGAGAACATTACGGACGGTGGAAAAGTACTTTTCGGACACTTCCTCCATACGCGGCTCGGAATTCCAGGAAAGCTCGTTATCCACAAAGACGCCGATACACCATGGATCATCCCTCATTTTCTTTGCGGCCTCCTGCACTCTACCTCTGAAAATACGCTCAAAATCCGGATTGAACGGATCTGGCAAAGCACCACCCCAACCCATAGAACCTTTCAGTCTAGGTGTTCCGTATGTTCCAAGACAAAGCGTATATGGTGTTTTCCGCATTCCGCAGACGGCAGGATCGCTCCAGTTTGCAATTGTATTCAGGCCCCAGGCACGAATGCGAACATGTGCACGCTCTGCACAGACTTCCCACCAGTTTGCTCCATATTTGCGCAACGCATTGGCACGAGGAAAATCATAGGTATCATACGGAACATGAGACGGATTATTATAAAAGCCTCGCGCTGCTGGACGTGTCTGGCGCATATAGAACTTGCCGAACAGAGAATCATCTTTCTCAGGCAACCAAGCAAAATACGATTCACGGAAACCTACACCCGTATCGGCCCCGACTCCTACACAATTGACACCATGAGAGAAGAAAAGCCGACCATCCGGATCGACAAGCCACCACTTTCCATCTATCTTCTCAGCACGGAAGAATCCTGTCGCGGTCAATTGCGGACCACCCATCCAGCCACCATACCTGTCAGCATCGACAATGGCACCTGCCGAATGTTCCTCAAGCCACTTCTCCTCTTGACAGCGGGCCTTGTCAAGATCGGCATCGTCGTGAACCTTTCCTGGCCAATCATCATGCATGAATTGGCCAAATTTGTCCACAAACGGGAAAAATGTTTCTGCTGAAAGTTTCTTTTGCTTGATAACCGATCCCGACACCGATATACGATGGACGCTGAACCCACCTGGTTCGCCATTTTGCCCAAGAAAAATATGAAAAGACGTAAGACGCCGCAAGTCGAATGTCGTTCCGGATCCAACGGCATACGGATAACCGCACATTCCTTGGAGCGACACTGGCTTATTCAACGCCCAAGGCATATTGCGAAGGTAAACCTCAAGCTTGCCGACCGTGTGCGGAGGCACCTCGACGCTTCCGCCAGGTGTCCGCCCCTGCAGAGTGTGACCCTTTACGCTAAGCTGTACGCTTCGCGCCATAGACGTCGTATTGCTTAGGGTTATAGTCACCACTCCGTATTGAGACAGATCACATTCTCCTGAAAGAAAATCCATGCGTACGCCCGGCCAACTGTACTTGATACCGGTCGTAACACCCATCGAACCATCAGGAAGCATCGCAATAGCAGAATCCGGCTGTGCACACAACCGCGTCTTAGCAGATGGCCATAATACAACATCATCAGTTGCCCCTTCCATCATTACCGAAGCATGCGATATGGAAGAAACGACGAAAAACGCCACACCCACAAACGCTGACAATCCACTCTTACCGATATGAAAGTTCATCAACAACTCCTCGCACCAATAATTTAAGATGCTAGCGCATTATCAATCTAAAACCAATCTTTCCCCCAACTCGCAATTTACCTTCCCAATCAATGACATCTGGCAGACGCATACTGCGATAGAAACCGTTTGCAGGCTTTCGCCGGCCAGCAAGAAAGAATTGCATGACACCGTCACATCCTGCGCAATCGCAAGTTTTGATCCGCTCTCCATGCTGATGGAATCGAAGAGTGCATCCTCATTGAATATCACCGTTCCATTGGTGACCGTCAATCTGTTACCAGCCTCGCTTTCATCCATAGAAAGGACAACCCCTTTGCCGTTTCCAACCTGTATACAAATATTTCCGTTCACATCCTTCAATTCACTTCGGGCATGCCACCATTCCGGAGAATTCCAATCTGGCACATAGTATGTAACTGTATGCCCAGGGGCGGAAATGCCACCTAGGAAAAGTGGAGAATCCCACAAGTTCTCTATCTTGAAATCGCAATCGGCAGAAACCGCCCCCATGAATATGGTTGAGCCTTGGTTACGAATTGCCGCGACACTGCCATCATGCTCTCTTACAATAATTGGCTGCGTATTGGTGGCCAAATAAGAATGAATGGCTAATTGCCCCTTCTTGGTTATGACTATATCACCGGTTCCAAGAGCATCTGTCATATAGCTAAATCCTGTTCCCGTCATCGTTTCGACAAGAACGCCGCTCTCAATCTTGATGCCGCCCGTCAAACCATACTTTGCGCCGCTGGTAAATGTTCCATCACCTCTCTTTACGAGCTGGCCAGATCCGGTGAAGCGTACAGCACCGCCCACATCACCAATGCATTCCAGCGTAATGCCATCCGTGCCGATATCGACATTCTCAGAAGACAATGTAACGGCTGTCGGGAAAATAACCGTATCACCAGTTTCAGGCAGGGCGACATCCCAGTTATTAGCATCCGACCAAGCCCCTGATGCTCCACCGATCCACAA
>JAFXEA010000492.1 GCA_017521065.1 Kiritimatiellia bacterium
ATGCCAGAGGTCAAATCCCTTTTCCGGATGGTTCACGAATTTGACGGTTCCTGACATCCTGTTCTCTATCGAACGGACGGGGAAACCTTCCTTTTCGGAACCGAACTCAATTCCCATGAAACTGTTGCCGATTGTGACGGCAAACAGGGCAAATAGATTAAACAGCATATTGCGTTCCTCAAGAAATCAACGGATAACCATGCGAAGTCCTGTCCTGACAGCTACAACCTTGTTGCCGCCTTGAACACTGATAGAATAGCGGGATGTCTCAACGCCATCCTGCAGCACCGCCCAGCCTTTGATGTTCTCGACGCCCGAACAGCCGTTGAACGTCCATCCAAAGTCAATCTTGGTTGAGCCATCTGGAACATTGTAAATATCGATGGATCCGTCCTTTTCAGCGAATTTGCATCCGCTGAACGTTCCGCCGCCGGCCTCGCAGTCGAAGGAGAGCGCAGGGATTACGATATCGCCCTCAAACACAAGCTCAGCACCGCTATTTACGGAAACGCTCTTTACATTATTGAGCACATCAAAAAGCTTTGCAGGAGCCGATGCAATCGGACATCCATTTGCATGCGGCTTGGTACGTTCGTCTCCATCTCCAAACGAAGTTCCCCTATACTGCCATGTATTGTTGCTTTCAATCGGGTTTATGCTTTCCACCGTCGAAAGCCGATCCCAATTGACGCCGTCCAAACTTCCATCAACAAAATACGATGCGACACTTCTCAAATGGCTGCTCGAATGATAAAAAACAACATCATAAGAGGTTACATCATTTGCGTTATTCGAAATACGCATGACTATTGGGATCCAAGAAAAAGGCTTGTCCGGTTCCGGAGTCTGAATTCCACTATTACTGTTAGGCGGACGCATTATTCCGAGCCATCCACTTGGATCCTTTTTGCTGTCATCAAAAAGCCCGTCAATATTACAACTGTCTATATAAGGTGTCTTATCCGTTCCATATGCAACTTCTCCAGGCTTCAAAGACGCATAATTGGAATTAAGCGCAAGTCCGTAATTCTGACGCATGCCCATATTATCAAAAAGTGCAAACTCCTGCATCGAGAAAAGGGCATTTCTGCCGCTTGTCGCTGTCCCATCTGAATACTTTGATGTAATCGTCCACCTGAACCATGTGTACTTCTCCGGTCGACGCACAATCAATTTGCCGTTCTTAACGGCGAGTGATCCGCGAAAAGACTGTTCACCGCCCAACACCCATGTACCTGCACCATCCTTTACCACACTTATGGGACGCTCTGCTGAGTCGGTGATGTCGAGAATCTCATTTTCTGCTGTGCTTTCGCCTCGTACCGTGAACTTTACGGAACGCGCCGAAGGCGATTCGCTTCCGGTGACAGAAGATACGCCTCTAAAGCGTATCTTCGATGAAGCGTTGTTCACGAAAGCGCCATCGCCATAAAGCCACACGTTGCGATCGGAGCAGAATTCATCCTTATCCCCCACATACTCAAGCGCACCTTCCGTTGAATCGCCTCCAAGCGTGAATGCGTATGAAGCTCGCATCGATTCCTCTTTCGCCCCGCAATAATCCTTGAAAAGTTCCGTCGCGATTCCAAGCGACGATATGAAGCCTTTCTCAGCAAGCGATGTAAACTGAAGAGTGCCTTCATCAACACCCCAGACGCCGCGCATCTGATAATACGTATCTAAGCCTTTCGAGGAATCCTCAATCCTCCATATTCCCTTCCCCTGCTTGCGGATGAAGAACGAATAGTACTCTCCATCATAATGGCGTCCCTGTATGGCACCTTTCATTACATTCGGCGTTGCTCCATCTCCGCATATGACAAGCCTCTGCTGAAGAGCGCCAGCGGTCAGATACCACAAACCGGTCCAAATCAAACCTCCAACATCGCCGCCGGAAAGAAAACCAGGATAAGGGAAGGCTGCTTCCGAACCGATTTCAAAATTTGCATCCGTCTCCTCTCCTGTTCCTATGTACTTGAACGCGCCGCCATTCTCACGAGCGTAAATCGAACCGGATGTACCGATCGATGAAAGTTCACCCTTCTTGCCGAACTTGGCGATGCCGACATGCTGTCCAGACATTCCAAGACCCTTGTTGTCGCTTTGGGTGAATGTGCTGACGATAGTATTCTCCACGCCCGTTAAATGTACGTATCCTCCGCTACGCCATCTAATCGGAGCGCATAACCTTCCGGCGAAAATCGATACTTTATCGCCGTTAGACCACAACATCTGGTTCTTGGAGTTTTCAATCGGAGCAGTGTTGGTAACCAACGATCCAGGCTCGCCCCAAAGTTCCCTTACATAGGTATGGGCAAGGGCGTCATCAGATGTTGCCAATGTGTAGAATGCGGCATTGTTCGAAATGCAAACATTTCCGATCTTTACATCCGTCCCGCCTACCGCATCCTGCGGAAACTTCAAAGCGCCCTCGACAACATCAAAATTTGCGTAATAGTCCTGATGAATGCCATTTGACGACTTGAACTCTGGGCGTGCTGACATCAGCCATAGAGATCCAGTACCCTTTTTGATGAGCTTCCCGCGATTGCGACCTTCATGAGCCTGAAATGTAAAAGCGCATTGCATTTCGCGGTCATTTTCACCGATGTCCACCTCAAGGAAACAATCGTCATCAGCTCGGACTCTGCGAATCCTGTTGAAAGCCTCCCATTCGGCATCATCCTTGGCATTGAGTTTCACAACGACATTCTTGGGCAGTAGAACATCATCCTCCGCACCGGGATTGCCCTCTGGCGAGAAGCTTTTTGAGTCCGCCCATGAACCGTTCTCGCCGCCCACCCAATTATACGTAACAGTTTCCGCAAAGGCAGAAAAAGCCACAAACATGAATGCCGCAGCAGAGGTCAAATGGTTTCTCATGATCGAATCCTTTCAAGATATACTAACACTTACAAGAAAGGATACCAAAACCATTTTTTTTTTTCAACAGGAATCGCAAAATTAAATCATGGTCGCCCAATCCACTTCAAAAATCACCCCGAATGTCGGCAACAGACCGTCAGAGTTAGCATCATAAGCACTGTTTTCTGCTAGGAGATCAGTGGTTAGCCGATAGCCGGATTTGTCCTAAACAGAAACAAAATGTACAGTGACGCGTCATACACGTCACTGCACATCAGTGCGGAAGCGATCCTTAAACCAAGCGTGACTACGCTATTTAGAGTATCTCAATCTTCTTCGGTTGGGTCTCGGGACGCTTCTTCATCACGACCGTAAGAATGCCGTTCTCGATTTTCGCTACAAGCGATGCCGTATCGGCCATCTCGGGAATCTCCACGCTCATCGCGTAGTTAACCCGTTCAAACTCCTCGGCGGCGACCTTGAAGCCTTCAGGCACCCCGTGTTTGGCGCGGGTCTTGAGAGTGAGAGTCTTTCCTTCGATGTGAAGATCAGCATCACCCTTGCCGATTCCCGGCACGACAAACTTCAGCTCGAACTCCTCCGGCCTTTCGGAAAGCGTCGCCGAAGGGACAATGTATTTGGTCTCGTTCATTTTGATGCTCCTTTCTTTTAGCCTTCAATTGCGATATGGCGGATACCGGTGCTCTCAGCCTTTG
>JAFXEA010000493.1 GCA_017521065.1 Kiritimatiellia bacterium
CAGGCTTTCGACCGATGACACGCTTGCTCTTCTGAAGCGTCTCGATGTGAACTATCTTTGCATCAAGAATTTCCACCTTCCATTCGAGGCCACTGATGCCGATATCGCCACGTTCAAGCAGAAGTGCGCCGACCATGGCGTGACAGGATATGGTATAGGTCCCATCTACATGGATCTTGCCCAGAAGGACAAGGTCCGTACGTATTTCGATTTCGCAAAGCGGGTCGGCGTGAACACGATCGTCGGTGTGCCTTTCGAATACAAGATGATCAACGGCAAGAAGACGCGTTATGAATCCCGCGCTCTCTGCGAATACATCAGCGGCCTCTGCAAGGAGTACGACATCCGCTACGCCATCCACAACCATGGTCCGGACATTCCGTATCTTTTCCCCACCGGCGAGACTTCCTGGAACATGGTCAAGGATCTCGATGTGCGCATGGGGCTTTGTCTCGATGTCGGCCACGACTTCCGCGCAAAGGCGGATCCCGTCGCGTCGATCCGCAAGTTCTATACGCGCATCTATGACATGCACATCAAGAACGTCAAGTTCGATCCTGTCAAGAACCGCGCAATGCCCATGCCTCGCGGCGATATGGACATGTGGGCAATCGTGAAGGCCCTTGTCGAAGTCGGCTACACCGGAGTCTGCTCGCTCGAATACGAGTCATTCCCGCCCAAGGGTGAAAAGCCCGGCATCAAGGCCGAGGAGGTCGCCGAGTCCATCGGTTACTTCAAGGGTCTGATGAAGGCGGCCGGATGCTGAAGTCCGTGAGGGCGGTTCGTTGAAGCGGATCATTCTGCTTGGTGCGACCGGATCCATCGGTACAAGTGCGTGCGACGTGGTGCGCACTCATCCGGATGAATTCAAGGTTGTTGCGCTGGCGGTGAGGAACAACCTCGCCGCCGCTGACCTTATTGGCAAGGAGTTCGGGGCAAAGGTCTATTCAGGGGAGGAAGGAGCACTTCGCGCCGTTGAAGAGAACGATGCTGATGTCGTTCTTGTGGCAACGGTCGGCCTTTCAGGACTCAAGCCCACCCTTGCCGCTATACGCAAGGGTATGGATGTCGCTCTTGCGACGAAAGAGGTGCTTGTCGCCGCAGGCGAATTCGTCACGCGTGAGGCCGCCGCAGCAAAGGTGCGTCTTCTGCCGGTCGATTCTGAGCATTCCGCGATCTTCCAGTGTCTTCAGGGTATTGACATTCAGCGTGAAGTTTCGCGTCTAGTGCTTACGGCGAGCGGCGGTCCGTTCCTTGATGCTCCCGCAAACCTTGACGATGTGACGCCCGAACAGGCGTTAAGGCATCCGCGTTGGGATATGGGACGGAAGGTCACGGTGGATTCATCCACCATGATGAACAAGGGTTTTGAGATAATCGAGGCACGTTGGCTTTTTGATGTTCCGATGGATCGGATCGATGTGGTCGTGCATCCGGAATCAATAGTCCATTCGCTTGTCGAATTCACCGACGGGGCCACTCTTGCGCAGCTTTCGCCGCCGGACATGCGCGTGCCTATACAGTACGCGCTTACGTGGCCGCGCCGTTTGCCTGCAGAGCGGGCGAAACTTGATCTTGCCGCTCTATCCTCTCTCACATTCCGTGCGCCGGACGGATTCCGTTTTCCGGCGTTGCGTCTCGTGCGCGATGCGGAAAGGGCCGGCGGCACGCGTACTGCTGTTTTGAGTGCGGCTGATGAGATTGCGGTATCCCGTTTCCTTGATGGAGATATCCGCTATACCGATATCGTCAAGCTGGTTGCCGATACCGTGGAGAGAGCGCCGGAAATTCCATGCGATTCAGTGGAGGCTGTGCTTGAGGCTGACCGCACAGCCCGGGAATTGGCGCTAGCTTGGTGATTTTCGCGCTTATTTGCGGCCGTGGCGTTCGCCGCGACCGCGTGGGCCACGTGGACCTCCCCATTCTTCAGTGGTGGAGTAGATCGTCTTGATCGTCTCGCGGATTTCCTTTGCATCGGAACCGCTGTATCCGAGTTCCTGAAATGTCTTGTCGAGAAGGGTGTTGCGCTCTTTGACGCTTGTTTCGTGAAGTTCACGTCCAAGCTTATGTAGCTCGCCGAATGCGGCATCCCGCTCTTCTTTTGTCGCACCGCTGTCATGGCGGATGATATCCATCATCTCGGCGCGTTTTGCGATCAGATCCTGATATTTCTCATGGTTTTCGATCTGGCTTCGACTCCAGCCTTTTGTGTCGATGGATGCGAGTGTATCCAGCTTGCTTTCGGTGCGCCGCGTCATCCTGTTGCGGAACTGCGCCATGCGGTTGGTCATGGACGCGTATCTTTCAGGATTTTCCGTTTTCATCCTTTCAAGGTCCGCCATGAAATCGCCGGGGCCGCGCGGACGCTCTTCCGCAACCTTGACGGTGTTTGTCACGGTGCTCTGCACGACATTTGTGACAACGGTTGTCACCGTTTTTACGCGCGTCGATGAGTCGGAGATGCGTCTCTTGTTCTTAAATCCAGAATCTTGCACCTCGGAGGTGGCGTTTCCCGCTGGAGCCGGCTTGGCCGTCCATCCGATGGCGACACCTGCAAGAAGGGCCGCGCCTGCAATCAGAAATGTGTTCTTGCCCATAGCGATCATTCAGAGAAAAGGGGAGTGGAGAAATAGCGTTCGGCAGTGTCGGGCAGGACGGTCACAACCGTCTTGCCGGGGCCAAGACGCTTTGCGAGCTTAAGCGCTGCGAACACGTTCGTGCCGCCGGAGATGCCTGCGAGAAGGCCTTCCATGCGGGCGAGGTCGCGTGCGCATTTCAGCGCCTCTTCATCCGTGACCACACAGATGTGCGAATATATCTGCGTATTGAGGTTGTCTGGGATGAGTCCATCGCCGATACCCATCTGAAGATGCGTTCCCACCGTTCCGCCGGCAAGGATGGCGGCGTTCTGCGGTTCCACTGCCCAGATTTCGATTCCGGGGTTCTACGCCTTCAGGACCTCACCGATTCCGCTCAATGTTCCACCTGTGCCGACCCCTGAGCAGAACCCGTGGATCGGCTTGGCCGCCTGCTCCATTATCTCAAGGGCGGTGCCATGGCGATGCGCCGCCGGATTCGCCGGATTCGAGAACTGTTCCGGCACGAATACTCGCGGATTCTCTTTAGCCATGCGCTGCGCTATCGCCGCGCATTCCGCTATCGCCGCGCCGATGTTTCCTGCGTCATGGACGAGAATGACCTTCGCTCCATAGTGCTTGACGAGCTTGCGCCGCTCTTCGCTTACGCTGTCCGGCATCACTATGACGGTTTCATAGCCCTTGACAGCGCCGATAAGGGCGAGGCCTATCCCCTGATTTCCGCTTGTGGGTTCAACGATTATGGAATCGGGCTTGAGG
>JAFXEA010000043.1 GCA_017521065.1 Kiritimatiellia bacterium
ATTTATCACGTGCGGTACGCAAAGAGCCTCGCAGATGTGTCCTGCAAGATGTCCCCACGCCATACGCGCAATGCGGTCAGCCTCTTTCGGATCATCAGTTATGCCGGCTTTCAGGACATTGTCGACCGCAATGCGGCGCCGCTTGGGGAAAAGCGGATAGAGAGCACGTGCAAACGCGCTCCCCCAGTCGTATGCATGTCGGTCGATCCAGTTCACTTGAGCAGAAGATCCATCAGCTCGCCACCCTTGAGGGCGCCGAGCGAACCGTTGAGTGCGGTCGTCTCACTGTAGTTTTCGACTCCGTCGGCAGCGTTGCCTGGCTGGCACACGGCGACCGGAACCGGGGTGCGGGTGTGCTTTCCGATCCTGAGCGGAACGGGATGGTCGGGCAGGACACAATACGCAACCTTGTCGCCGAGCTTCGACATGACACGCCCGATCAGACGGCTGTCGAAATCCTCTATCGCCTTGAGCTTGAGATCAAGACGCTGCTCGTGCGACACCTCATCGGTGGATTCGATGTGTACATAAACAAAATCATATCCATCCTCGATGGCCTTGATCGCAGCATCGGCCTTGCCTTCGTAGTTGGTGTCGATGTATCCGGTAGCCCCCGGCACCTTAATGACATCCAACCCCATCACACGGCCAAGACCGTTTATGACGTCCACAGCGCTCACCACTGCGCCCTTGATGCCGTACAGCTCCGAAATCGAATGGACCGCACCGGCCTTGCCGCCGCTCCACGGCCAAACGCCGTTAGCCTGACACCCCTTGAGCACCTCCGAGGCCTTCGCGATTATGTCACGGAGCGTCGCTGCCGTGAATTCCCCTTCCGGAGACTTCGCGCGCGGAAGATGTTCGCTCACAGGATTGCCCTGGTTGTCGTCCGGCTTGTCGTAAGCGACGGCGGCAGAGAACTCCGCGCCTGAAAGCACGACAATGTTGCGGTAAGATACGCCTGCGTAGAACTTGATCTTGTCCGAACCGAGCTTTTCGTTCAGGAGATCGATAGCCTCCTTCTGGGCCGCTTCGCCGATATGTCCGGCCGAGAAGTCCTTCAGCGTGCCGTCATCGTTCACCGTGACAAGATTCATGCGGAAGGCAACATCGTCCGGACCGAGTTCAATGCCCATCGACGCCGCCTCGAGCGGTCCGCGTCCGCAAAGTTCCGTCGCAAGGTCGCCGCCCATGACGGACATGTTCGCCACGTCAGACGAAGTGGGGAATCCATCCGGAAGCGTAAGGAATGTGCCGCTGCGGCCTTCCTTGGCGATCTTGTCCATCCACGGGGTTTTGGCGGCCTCAAGCGGGGTCTTCCCGCCAAGCTCGGTGATAGGCTCGTCGGCCATTCCGTCGCCAAGAAAAAGAACTGTCTTGAAAGGTTTCATGTCAATATTATTTATCGAACCAAGATTTTGTGAGACTGGTCATTTTCGGAAATTCAAGTTGCGGCATCACGACCGGCTGCCACTTGATCGCGGGAGGCGCATCCGGCGGGATGAACTGTATGGACTTCTCCATCGCCGTAGTCACCGCCACGGAACGCAACCCCTCCTCAACCGTCATGCCAAGGATGCGCTGATCCTTAGAACGGGACTTCTTCGTCTTCCCCGTAAGGGATTCGACAAAATCCTCGTACACGCGGGTAAGGGCCTCGACATAGGCGGCATTCGCTCCATACGGGGTTTCTGCAACGGCGGTTTCGCCTGATGCGGTGGTATCCTTGTACTCCTTGCGCTTCCCGTCGTTTCCGACAATCGCAAGAATCTGAGGTTCACACTGCTTCCAGAGAAGAGTACCCTTGTCGCCTGTGATCTCGATCGTAAGGCCCTCGTTGCGGCCTGTAGCGATCTGGGACATCATGAACGTGCCGCCGATTCCCTGCTTGGTGCGAACAAGAACCGTCGCATCGTCGGGGATAAGGCGCCCCGGAACGCAGATGTTCGCCCCTACACAGACCTCCGATATCTCAAAACCGGTGAGCCATTCAAGCACGAACTGGCAGTGGCAACCGCAGTCGTTCAAGACTCCACCAACACCGTTGCGCTTCCCGTCCACACGCCACAGGGCCTGTGTATTGCCCTGATTCTCAACGCGGCGCGCCATCCACCCGGACTGCATGGACACGTAGAATCTGCGGATTGTGCCAATTTCACCCTTCGCAAGAAGATTTTTGGCATGTACAAGCTGCGAATACGCAGGGTACACCATCGCAATCCTGTACGGAACCTTCGTGGCCTTCTGCTTGCGCACAAGGTTGGCCGCCTCATCGAGATTGGACGTGAATGGTTTCTCGCCAAGAATCGGGACTCCACAATCCATCGCCGTCATGGCAATCGGGTAATGCATCGTGTTCGGCAGCACGGCCGACACAAAAAGAAGCTTGTTATCGCCCTTACGCGTCTTTTCACGGCGTAGGAAATCGCGGTAGGACGGGAAAAGATCGTCGACATTGAGCTTCAGCGGCTTTATGAAATCGTAGGAGGCCTGTTTTGACGTGCCGAAAGAACCTCCGACAATTTTCAGATTGCCGGCTTTTTCAATAGCCTGACGATGTATGTTGCCCATAAAAGACTTCATACTGCCGCCAATCATGCCGATTTTGTAAATTTTCTTTTCTGCCATACTTTTTACCTCCTTTTCTCCAATTGCCTTGCAGTTTATCAAATAGCGGCATTGGATTCAAGAAAAAAAAAAGACGAAAAAAAAAAACAATATCTCACTGAACAGCGTAAAGTTGTCCCAGGAGGGGCAACGTCCCCGTTGCCCGGTTCGCCATTGCTGAATATAATCTGTTTTTTTTTTTAGGGCAGCGAAGACACAGCCCCTCCCTGTTTAAGGGACGCGGTTCAGTGACGCATTACAGCAAAAACGGCAATTTCTATGCGTCGTCCGTCCTTTCAGCCGTTCTGGTCAAAAGAATCTCAATCCGATCAACTTGAATATGTCGACGAAACGAACCGGCCAAAGGCGGGTAGGCAGATGTGCCTCGATAGGCTTCTCGAAGAAATTAGGGAGATCCGCAAGAAGGTCAAGACCCGTCCTGCGCTCAAGCTCATCGACCGTTACGATATTGTGAACCGGGAAGGCGGAGAAAGGAATGTCCTTCGGCATATATAGCGCCAATGCCCTGACGCCATCCTCCGCCTTGGAGACTATCAACTGCCAGTAGGCCTTCGGCACATCGATACCAGAAGGCAGGCGATCCTCCGGATCTCCGGGCACACACCCTACAATCACCCATATCTCACCGTATTTGGCGGTCCACAGATCGGCGATGCGGTGCTCGATCTCGCGCCAAGGTCCACGGTTCAACCCGGGCCTCTGCGGAGATATGTTGGACATGTAGAACGTATTATTCTGCGCCTCGGTGCCGAACCTTGTCGCTATCGCATAGTTGGGGGCCATGTGCCCTCGATCATATCCGGAGCCCTTGTACGCCGATGCGGAAGGCGAAGCGGACGCGGAGGGATCGGCGCGGAACTGAGGACGCTTTCCCGCCTCATACGCCTTCTCGGCGGGTACATGATATGCCACCCAAAGCGGATGCCTAAGCGAAGGCGACCAGCCCACAACGAACTCGCCGCGATCGATCATCTGCACATCCGAAACGGCAGGAGCGCCGATGCGTACCGGAGGGCCTGCAAAGAACACAGAACCGGAAGGAGCCGGCTCGTCAAGATCGTATACCGCATCCTGCCCCGTAAAACCGAGGCCATCTGTGACCATCACCGCACGGTTGCCGAAATACTCAAGCGGTCCCGTCACAAGACGCGGCCAGTCATCGCGCTTATCAGATATCCACTGCCATGAATGGCTTACATACCAGCCGCCGACAACAGACAGCAGCAGATACGCCACTGCCGTCATCAGCGCAAACCTGCGCATGAACATGCGGAAAGGATTGACCTTGCCGCCCTTCTTCCGTTTTCCGCGCTTTGCAGTCGGCTTTGCGGATTTCTTCATGTCTCAATCTCCGGATGTGTACGAAGAACGTAAGTGTATATGCCGTCTATCGCCGCAGTGAACTCCGCCGTTGTGAAAGCGTTGTCGGCAAGTTCCGCATGCGGATCCGGGAGAACCGACACCCTCGCTATTGGAGGCTTGACCGGAAACCGCGACAACGTATCCTCATCCGGAACGATAACGGCGGATGCACGCTCCAGCGACAACCGGTCAATGGACTCAGGATGATGGACCTCCGCTATGTACGCAAACCGGCTCAATGTCACCCTGTCAATTGCGTGCGCTATGCCCACCCCCTCATCCATGCCATGCAGGACCGCGTAGTTCCCTCCCGTGGCGAGAGCCACTCCACGAAGGAACATGGCAAGCCTGCGGCATGGAAGAAGCCGTGGAATGGTGAATACGCGTACATCATGCGCAAGCGTGGCCGCGAGGATCGGGCTTGCGACAGGAGTAAGCACGTCCACCGCCCAGCCGTTGCGGCGAAGAGCCGCAACCGTATCCTGAACGCGAAGCGTCTCCTGCGCAGACGTGCAGTTGCGGATCGACGTCACTATGAGCGCGGACTTCTTCACTTTTCCGGAACGGCCTGGATTGCCATGAGAAGCTCATGGGATTCGCCGGGGGCGATCTTGATGGTTGCGTCTTCCTTAAAGAGCGTTGCAGGCTCGACACATATGAACTTCTTCCAGTCGTCCTCGCCAAGATTGCGGTTAGGAAGATCTTCTGGACCGGGGTTCCAGCATACCAGCTTGACGTTTCCGCGTGAAGCTATTGCAATCGCCCGGCGAAGTCCAGGATCGAGAATGGCGAATTCGCTCTTCTTTACGGTGAACACATGATCGTATTCGGTGTTGAACACAAGATCCCCTGTCCACACGGCATCGGCGACGCGTGTCTTGCGGGCATCGCAGAAACTGCATCCGTCCACACCTCGCACTGTCACCGCATCGCGGTCACGTACGAGAAAATACGGATGGAACCCTTCCGTTATCTCAAACGGCACATTGCCGGTATTGGTCGTCTTGAGCCCCAAATTGAGCTTCATTGACACAGAGACCTTAAGCTGAAGCTCGAAATCATAGGGCCAAAGCTTCTTCGTCTCATCCGTGCAGTCAAGCACGAGTGTCAGCTCCGTGATATCCTCGGAATATTCGCTGCCTGTCACTCGCCAAAGACTGCGACGGGCGAAGCCGTGCCCATACGATCCTTCCGGGCCATTCTTGCCGAACCATGGCCAGCATATCGGTATGCCTCCGTGATCCGCCTTATCCGCCCCGAATTCGACCGTAGGCGGGGTGAAAAGCACAGGGAAGTTCCCCGTGGGCCTGTAGGAAAGCACCTGAGCGCCGAAGAGAGACAGCTCCGCACTGCCGTACTGGTTGGCGAGCGCAACAATCGGATAACCCTGCGGCCCGTCACGGAACACAATTCGTCCGGGGGCGCCATACCTTTTATTCAATTCTTCACAATTCATGAGGTGAATTATACCAAAACCCACCCCATACAACAATCACATCATCGCAAAATGACCGTGAAGGCGAAAGATTTCATCCTGACTGCACCGATTTCAGCGCATCCATGAAATTTGGATCGCCATAGAAAAGACCTGCAGAACCGGGCAATGCCGGTTGACGATTCCGTAGTATATCCGTCCCTTGATATCAGATTGGCCGTCTTATTTATGGCAACACGCGACTTGCCCTGAACATACATCGTATCACTGCTACATACGCCAGGAAGTACCATCACCGTATCATTCGCCATAAAGCCGGCATTATTCAATGCATCCTTGATGGTACCGAATGCGGACGCTTCGGTCTTACCGTCAAGATCAGTCTTACCATAGTTGTCGTCATCGACATACCATGTAGCCGCGGATGCACATGAAGCAATCAGCAAACCCGCAACTCCTGCGATCAATCTGACGTTGTTAGTTCCATGCAGGGATGGTATCTTCCTTTAGTCGTAGATTAAAGGACTTGCGAAAATCTTTGTGCCTTCAATCCTCGTGCCCTGTTCCAACCCAAGCTCCTCCTCAAGCTTTTCGCCAGGACGCACACCGGTGAATACGATCTTGATGTCCTTGTACGGGCGCCATCCCGCATCCTTGATCATATCCTCGGCAAGGCGCAATATACTCTTCGGTTCACCCATGTCGAGCGTGTAGATCTTTCCTGAACCGGACGAGGCGGCGTTGAGCACGAGTCCCACAGCCTCCTGCACAGACATGAAATAGCGTGTCATCCTGCGGTCGGTGACTGTCACTGGACCTCCCGCCGCAATCTGTTCGCGCCAAAGCTCCACGACACTGCCGGAGCTTCCGAACACGTTGCCGAAACGCACAACCGTATAGCCTTCTGCAAGGACAAGCTTCTCCGCTTCGCGCTTTGTACGTCCCATGACGCTCTTTGGATGCACCGCCTTGTCCGTGGAGATGAGAACGAACCTGTCAACGCCATTCTCCTTTGCCAGCTTCACAAGCAGACCTGTCGCCTCGGTATTGTTCTTGAACCCTTCCTCGGGATTCATCTCAACCATCGGAACGTGCTTGTACGCCGCCGCATGAAGGACGATCTCCGGCTTGCAGTCCTCAAAGATCGAGCGCATCTTGGACTCGTCTGAAACATCCGCCATCAGAGGAACGCAGGTAACCGATCCGCGCATCTCATAGTCGATCTTATAGAGAGCGTTCTCGCCCCGTTCGACCATGAACACCTTTGCGGCGCCGGCCCTTGCGACCTGACGCACGATTTCGCTTCCAATCGATCCGCCAGCGCCGGTCACCATCACCCTGCGTCCCTTGAACAGAGCAGGAACCGGAACCTCGACCTTCCGCATTACATCACCCATGACGGAAGCCTTGTGCGCCTGACGGAGCAGACGCATACCGACGATCGCGAAAAACGCAAAAACAGAATCGATCAGAGCAACCGAATAAGGCGGACGCGCCCACATCATGTTTCCGTCTGGAAGCATTACACGCAGACCGACAAGCACAACTGCGGAAAGCATAAACACCGCCACATACTTCGGCATGTCGCGCGCCGTAACGCGCCATTTCCAGGCACGGTTCAGCCTGAAGGCGGTCAAAAGAGCCATCTGCACAATGCAGGCCGACACGGACGACACGCAGGCCGACTGCCATCCGGCAATCGGCTCTGCGAAGTTCATGCGCACACAGAACGCCGCCGCGTACGCGCCCAGCAGAAGGGCTATGTCTGTGATAAGAAACATCAAATCCCGGACCGGGGAAGGTGAATCCAAGCATTTTTTTCCTCAACTTTTATTCTGAAAACACAAGTCAGAAGATCTGACACTTCATAAAATATATATGTATTCTGAGCAAAATTCAAGTACCGCTTCCAAACTGAAGAGAAGAAAGATTTGCAAAGAGAAAAATAGAGTGTATATTAAGTTCCGTTGCAAAGGAAAAAAGAGGAGTTTTCAACTGTCATGCTGTATCTGTCTGTGCTGCTTTGTGCCGCTGTTATATGGCGGATGATCTTTCCCTTGAAGGTCAAATGGTATGTTAAAGTGCTTGCGGCACTGCCTTTGTTTGCGGGGGCGTTCAAATTTCAGATATTCCGCGTCATCGGAGGACACTATTTTGCTCCCTCTCTGCCTGAGTGGATCATTATGACGGGCGCGTGGCTTTACGGCGGATTTTACTTTATCCCTCCTTTTCTGATCCTCAGTGAGGTGCTTCGCTTTTTCAAGTGGCGCAAAGAACAGAAAATCTGGAACTTTGTCAATCTGGGGATCTGCTGTACCGCACTGCTCCTGAGCGGCATTGCCCTTGTGTTCGGAGCAGCCGATCCTGTTGTGACCCGGTGTCACTTTTCTCATCCCCAGCTGCCCGCTGAGGCAGACGGAATGAGTGTGGTATTTATTACCGATCTTCATATAGACAGGAGTTCAAAAGTTGAGAAGATACGCGCTCTTGTGGATCAGGTCAACTCTCTCAACGCCGACCTTATAACTCTGGGCGGCGATCTGATGGACGGCAAAGTGGCTGTCACCGGCGAAAAAGTAAAAGAGCTTTCAAGGTTGAAAGCCCCCATGGGGGTCTTCGGTGTTCCCGGGAACCATGAATTTTATTCAGACGCTGAAGAGTGGTTCGCATTTTTCCGGAAAACCCCCTTGCGTATGCTTGTCAATGAGTCAGTGCAGCTCCCCAACGGTGTTATTCTTGCGGGCGTCGGGGATCATGCGGCAAAGGTTTTTTTCCGCAGCTCTCCGGAACTTGCCCGGAAATACGGCGATATGTCCGGGACCGTGTTGAAAGATATTCCGGACGAAAAGTTTGTGCTTCTTCTGGCACACCGCCCTAAAGTTGCTGAGGAAGCGTCAAAAATGGGCGCCGATCTTCAGCTTTCAGGGCATACCCACGGGGGAATGATCCGGGGATTTGATCTTCTGGTGGGACTTTACAATAAAGGCTGGATTTCAGGAAGATATCAGGTGGGAAATATGACTTTGCTTGTTTCCAACGGCACCTGGCTCTGGAAAGGATTTCCCCTGCGTCTGGGACGCCCCGGGGAAATACTTCTTATCACTCTGAAAAAACAGAAATAAAAGTTCTGTTCCCAACACGAAGAGGTGAAATACAGACATGATAATTATTAAATTTACTTCTTGTCTGATTTTAATAATTTATCCATTACTGCTAATATTACTGCAATAGATTTTTTTGTCTTTCTCCTCAAACTCAGCAATCACCTGAACATTCTATGATGAATGCAATTAAAAATATGATACCCATATACCCAAAAAATTGATAACGTCCGAAAAATTGCGCACATTTTGAAAAACAGG
>JAFXEA010000494.1 GCA_017521065.1 Kiritimatiellia bacterium
CGAAAAGACCATTCGTAACCACATTCGCCCCATGGAAGCGTCCGCCCTCAGCCACTTCCGTCGCCAACGCCTCTTTTATCTTAGTCAATGTCAATTGGTTCTTGGCCTTCGCATCGGAGGTCCCGAAAAATGAAGCTATCGCATGACGTTTGCCGGCACGTTCAAAACCACCGATACCGTTATTGAGGTTTTGATTGTACACAACGTGTCTATACATCTGACACGCATCGCTGAGGCTATTCAAAAGTTGACTTGACATTGTCATTCCTCCTTGGCTTCATTGATACATCTGCAATCTCCACACCGCTTTTACACAAAAGCAGTGAAAAGGTTACAGCATGAGAAACGGAAATCTGCTGCTTCGCAAGACAGACGATGCATCGCATCATCCATCCTATCCATCCCTCAACGACGCATTATAGCAAAAAAACATGTAAGAATTTTCGGACGCATTGCATATATCTGATTTGTCGTTTTTCTCTTTTTCTCTGTTGTTTTTCTCTTGCGGCAAATCGGATTTCGCCCTATAATACGCACTAAACATCTTTAAGGAGATATGTAGCATGAACAAGCCAGTAAAGATCGCAGTTTCGCTCATCGTCGCATCAGCAGTCCTCGCAGGAGGAGTGCGCTATCTGTGGTCCATCCGTCAGACGACCGAAATGACCCGCGAAACACAGAAAACGGTTCGCCGCGAATTCCGCAAGGCTCCGCTCGACGAAGCTTCCGCAAGGCTCAACAAACTTGCCGACGAGAAGTTCTTCACTGTGCGTTTCGGCAATTCTTTCCCCTATATCAGCATGGGCATGGAGCCCAAGGTTTCGTACGACTTCATCGGGCTTCTCACGGAAGAGGCGTTCATCCGTCTCGCGGGCGACGTCAAGTCTCCCAAGGCCGACACCGATCGCCGCATCAAGGATCTTATCGCATTCTCCGCCAAGATGATCGACGGCGGAGTCCTCTCCAAGTCCGCGACGAACTCGCTCCGCGAGCGCCGTCTCGACGGCTACTTCCTCATCAGCGACTACGATGGAGCCATCGCCATGCTCGATCAGGGCATCGAAGGCCGCACCCCGGAATGGTGCAAGAGCACGGCGGCAAAGCTCCGCGCACACAAGGCGATGGATGCAGGTCAGAAGAAAGAGGCGGTCAAGCAGCTTCTCGTGTTCATCGAATACATGCTTTCTGACGTCATGAAGGACTTCGAGGATTCCGATCCCGCAAACGGTGTTGTGTACTCGCGCGAATGGGTTGCCGCCAAGAACTACATGCGCTGCGCAACTCTCTCTGGCGAAGATGGCGACGCCAAGGCAAAGGCTGATTTCACGGAGAAGGCAAAGCCCCTCTACAAGGCCGCCCTCGAAAAGGCAAAGGATGACGATGTCTCCCTCAAGGAACTCCAGAAGGAAATGAAGTCCTACGGCCTGTGAAGATAGCCTTTCTTTTCATTGACGGCGTCGGCTTGAAGCCGCCAGCGGCCGACAACCCGGTGAATCCCGAAGTCTGTCCGGCCCTCTGCCGACTCATGCAGCGGCACTGCGTCCCGATCGACGCCAATCTCGGCGTCGATGGGCTTCCTCAGTCCGCAACCGGCCAGACCACCATGTTCACAGGCGTGAACGCCTCTGAGCACATGGGGCGGCACTGTGAAGGATTCCCCGGGCCTGGACTGCGCGACCTGATACGCATGGACAACCTCTTCCTCCAGCTAAAGGCAAGAGGGAAGAAGGTCAAGTTCGCTGACGCTTTTCTTGTGGAGTCTGCAGACGAACTGGAGTCACGCCGGTTCAAGTCGGTCACTACGATCATGGCACTCACAACCCCAGAGACGATATCGACGATATCAGATCTCGCCGATGACGACGCAGTCCTTCAGGATCTCACGCGAACGACAATCCGCGACCGCTATCCCGACATTCCTGACATCGACCCCGAGGACGCAGCACGACATCTTTTCGACATCATACGTGCCCACGACTTCACGCTGTTCGAGTATTTTCAGACGGACGCGGCCGGTCACACGATGGACTACGAACGCGCCTGCTCCGTACTGAAGGAATATGACGCCTTTCTATCAACCCTAGTCCGCTACACACAGGCGGCAGGCATAACGCTGCTCATAACGTCCGACCACGGAAACATCGAATCGATGAACGAACGCGGCCACACGCGCAACCCCGTCCCCTTCATCGCATTCGGTCCCAAGGAGGCGGAAATCCGCGCCCGCGTAAAATCCCTCACGGACGTAACACCCACCATCCTCGACTTCATCTGATGCCGGGAGGAATACTCGTCATCCCTGACACAGGCAACAGCTTTTCAGATAATCCATGCCGCCATCATGATCGGCAAATTCTCCGTCCAGCTGAGCCTCAAAGCATCGCTTAAGAATTGCACCGAATTCTATGCCGGGTTTCATCCCCAAGGAAATAAGGTCGCGCCCCTGCACAATCGGTTTTGGCATTGAATCCCGGACCTGAAGACGAGATGCCTCCTTCGCCAACCATTCAAGCGACTCACAGTCTTTGGGAAATGGCGGACGTCCCGCTGCATCGGCCGCACATACACGGATAAGGCGGTTGATCGAACCAACCCTGAGAGCCAGCCGTCGTATGGCAGAGTCCCGGGAATTCCCCTTCCACATCGCATACGGAAGCATATGGTACTTCACAAGCGGCGGCACTTCTTTCAGAAGGCGTTCCTCATTCGTAAGCCGTTTGAGGAACGAGAGAGTCGGCTCCACGCCCTGCACATCATGTCCAAGAGAGCGTATGCGCTTCTTCTTGCGGTCAAAGCGGGAACAGAAAGGCTTCCCGAAATCATGGCATAGAACGGCAAGTCCGACCACAAGATTCTCATGCTCATCGTTGCAGAGATGCCGTTCGGCGGCAAATGCGTCCAGACAGCAGCAGGTATGGTTCCAGACATCACCTTCCGGATGCCATTCGGGTTCCTGCTTGCAGCCTATGAGTCTCGAAAGCTCCGGAAAGTGGTGCACCCAACCCGTCCTGCGAAGAAAATCCAGTCCCCGGGACATCCATGTGCCCTTAAGCAGAAACTTCTTCCATTCCTCCATCAGCCGTTCCGGCGGGAGATTTTCGATGGACATCTTCCGGCACAATTCGACAGTGGAAGGATGCGGCTCCAGATCGAATCTCGCCACAAACTGCATTCCGCGCAGTACACGCAGAGGATCTTCAGCGAATTTCTCAGACACATGCCGCAGTATCCCGTTGGAAAGATCTTCCTTCCCTCGCCAAGGATCCTCATATTCACCGGTGAGAGGATCGAGATAGATTGCGTTCACCGTGAAATCACGTCTGGAAGCAGCCTCCCTTACGGACATCATCGGATCAGAGTTTATGAGGAACCCTTTGTGTCCCGTACCTCGCTTCGACTCCCGTCGGGGAAGCGACACGTCTATATCATGCCCGTGTATCTTCAAGACCCCGAATGACAGACCGACCAAATCGAGACGGAAACGCTTTTCAAGCGCCTCGCGCAGAACGTCTGGCGCAAGGCCAAATACCTCAATATCGAAATCCTTGACATCGGATTTCGACAAAAGACTGTCCCGGACACATCCGCCAACCAAAAATGCGCGACCGCCCTCATTGCGAACGATCCGCGCAATCTCTAGAACCGCCTCATCCATAATCAGAGACGGTAGTACTCCTCCCAACCTGCACGTGGAGCTTCGCCGGAAAGCATGGCGTTTGCCCTTCCGTTCGCAAGGAATCGTTTTGCCTTGGGATCGAAATCAAGCACCGGTTCGCCTAGCTCAACCGCCAACGTACCAAGGGCGCAGATCTGCGAAAGTGGACCACCAAGGCAGAACGGTGAGCGTACAGTGTCCTCACCACGGATAGTCCGGAGGAAACTTTCATAGTGGTTGTACTTGGGCTTTTCAAAAGCCTTGAAAATGCGCTTTATCTCCGGATCGCGGGGATCTCCACCTGCGACAAGCTGGAACGGGGATGAATGGCTTCCGCGCGCGAAGACACGACCTTCAGAGCCATACACCTCGGCACCGTGCTGCTTGCGCTTCCAACGCTTGTCGGTGATCTTTTCGGGCAGTTCCGGATAGTTCCCGATTCCGTCATGCCACACAAGGCGGCACTCGGGAAGTCCCGATCCTCTTTCTGGGAACGTGAATGCGATGGTTGATGCGAGCGGAAACACAACGTTCGTACCCTTTTCGCACTTCAGCACCTCAATCCTGGACGGCAGGCCAAGTTTGAGATGTTCCCAAGACGTTGCGAAGATATGCGGCCCCCAATCCCCTATCGGACCTGTTCCGTACTCGTAGAAGCAACGCCATTCGCCCTCCATGTAGGCCTCGTTGTAGCCACGGTCGGCGCGCTGGGAAAGCCATACGTTCCAGTCAAGATGCGCCGGTTTCTGCTGAGCAGGCGGCATCTTCTTCAGTTCACCGTTATACTTGTGCCAACGGCGCGAAGCGCACATGAACGCTTCGATGCGCGTGACATCACGCATAAATCCGCTCTGCACTAGGGCCTGGCACTGGTAGTAGTTCGAATCCGACTGGGCCTGATTACCCATCTGCGTAACCACGCCATACGTTTCGGCAGCCTTCGTCATCAGTTCGATTTCGTAGAACCTGTTGCCGAGTGGCTTTTCCACATATACATGCTTGCCAAG
>JAFXEA010000495.1 GCA_017521065.1 Kiritimatiellia bacterium
CTGGTACAGTGGAGCAGCTTCTCGCAGCTTGCGTGAAGGTGGGTTTCTCTGATGTGATTGAAGTAGCCCTTGGCGCGGAGAAGACCACGTCGCATGAAACGGCGGAATTCCTTGAGCGCATGGAGCGCAATCCGAATACTTTCATGACCACTTCCTGCTGCCCGGCGTACGTGAATCTCGTCGGGAAGCATATACCTGAGCTTGTGGAGTACGTCTCGCTCACCCCGAGCCCGATGGTCTATGCGCACGAGATGGTGCGTGCGGCAGATCCGTCGGTCAAGACCGTCTTCATCGGTCCGTGCGTCGCCAAACGCAGCGAGGCGAGGCGCAAGGGAGTAGACTTCGTTCTGTCGTTCGAGGAGCTCGGCGCTCTTTTGGCCGGTCGCCAAGTCGACATTCTCGCCTGCGATCCGCACCCGGTCAAGAGACCCGCCGTTGCCGCTGCGCGCAATTTCGCGAGAAGCTGCGGCGTCACGGAGGCTGTGCTGGCCGAGACCACGGCCAAACTTCCCGGATTCACGCTTTCGGCCAAGCAAATCGACGGAATCGACCGCAAGACGGCCTCCATACTCAAGCTTCACGCGCTCGGCAAACTTCCAGGAAACTTCATTGAGGTTATGGCATGCCAAGGCGGATGCGTGAACGGCCCGTGTTCACTGCGTAGGTGAAATGGCATGTCGCAATCCTATCGTCACATCTTTTGCAATTGCGAGTGGCCTCTTATTGAGTTGCCGTCATAGCCTATACAGGGAAAGCGGCGAACGCATCGCCATATCCGCACAGCAGCTAAAGCTGTTCACCAGCCCTGCAAAGAGATCGCGAAAGCAGCGGTGGCGGCCATGCTTCAACGGCTCAGAGACCCGACCATTCCGCCTCGCCAGATACTGCTTGAGGCGGAGTTGATTGTCAGGGCATCCACCAAGCGCAAAAGTGGCAGTTGAATGCGTCAGCAGCCGTTTCCCGTAAAGCGCAGGAGAGCCTCCAGCGTTGTTGCGGGGTGCGGGGGGCAGCCGGGGATGTACATCGTGGGTTCTACCGGATAACGGCCTTTGCTGTAGAGTCCACCAGAGATTGCGCAAGCTCCGGCGGCGATCAGGAATTTCGGATCGGGTGCCGCCGCATACGTCTTGTCGAGCGCAAGCTGCATGTTCTCCGATATTGGCCCTGTGAGATAGATTGCATCCGCATGACGAGGCGAGGCGGCGAAACGGATGCCGAAACGTGCCATATCCCATGCTGGAGTTCCGAGCACGTTCGCATCAAGTTCGCAGGCGGTGCAACCGCCGGCCGAAACCTCGCGCAGATGGAGTGACCCTTTGAGCGCAAGCGCCTCTGGATTGGTCTGCACGGGCGGCACATATTCCCCTGCTCCAGCACGGACGACCAGATCCTCGCGACGGAAGACCCCAAGACGGTACTCCTTCGTGAAACGCACCTTCGGACACGCCTCCGCGCAGCGTCCGCAGAAAATGCAGCGCCCCATATCGAGACTCGCTTTCCCATCACTGAAGGTGAGCGCATCCGTGATCGGACACACCGCCTTCATCCTCGCCACATCCTCCGCCGTCGTATTAGCGGCGATCTCCGGCCTACCTTTGAAATCGGGCGGTAGGTTCGGCGCGGCTGGCGGGAACGCCCCCGTCCTGCAACCTTCCTTGAATCTTGCCACAAGTGCCTTGAACATATCACACCTTCCTTGTCTTATCTGTCGGTTCCGCAGTACGAGAGGTTGAACGACTTGTTGCAGATCGGAAAATTCGATATCTGCTCGCCGCGAAGCGCCCATGCAAGACCCGGCCAGTTGTGCGCCGACGGATCGACGATCCTGTAGCGGAGCATCTTCCTTTCCGGCGAGAACGCGGCGGCATGCGTGAGCGGTCCGCGCCATGCTGGAGTGGTCGCGACCACGACGGGAAAGCCTCCTTTTACATCATAGGCTTTCACCGTTTTGCTTCCGGAAGGCGTTTCGCCGTCAAGAATCCGCGAGATATTACCGTGCGCTTCGTTGATCTCGACACGCCTTACGAGTGCGCGGGCCATCACATCGCCGTTGAACTCTTCGGATGCACGGCGGGCAACTCCGACAAGACCGATCTTACGCGCAACATCTTTAGACACCTTCCCCGTACCGTCGAAACGGTCGCACACGGAATGTTCGTGGAACATGAGCTTGAGCGCACGGTCAAGCTCCGGCTTCACGCGGGCGATCCATTTCCTCAGCTCCGCAATCTTCTCCGTCTCAAGCGTCACGCGTACGCCGCCCGGAACAATGGCGTTGCGTCCGAACCGGTTGCCGCAGATGAGAGCTGTCATGTTGAGATATTCGCCACGGATGCGTCCGCAGAACGATGCGGTCTGAAGGAACGCGACATCACCGGCGAGCGCACCGAGATCACCCGTATGGTTGGCGATGCGTTCAAGTTCCAAAAGCAGTGAGCGGATGCGCAGAGCGTCACCGTCAGGGACGGGGAAGCGGTCCGGAAACGCACTCTCCATCAGCTCGGCGAACGCAATCGCAGCGGCGGCGGACGTATCGCCGGCACAGGTTTCGGCAAGCGCGATCTGACGCGGCAGATTCCCATCTGCGGCGACAATCGCTTCTTCGACTCCGCGATGCTGATATCCGAGGAATATCTGGAGATTGAACACATCCTCTCCCATGCACTGGAAACGGAAGTGCCCAGGCTCGATGACGCCCGCGTGGACGGGCCCGACGGCGACTTCATGCGCGGCGGCGCCTTTGAGTGGAGTCACCTCTTCTGGATTTACGTAGCCGCCAAGCGAATCAAGCTTCGCGTAGGCTTCATCAACCGATGAAAAAGAAAACAGTTCAGTCATTTAATGCAAATTCCTTGTTATGAGAAGCTTTCACCGCTTCTTCTCTGACTGTACTTGGATGGTTATATTTGTCTGTGCTCATAGCAATGTGCTGACACAAAGGTTTTACCCTTTTCATCAGTCAAAAACATACATATTATACCATATCTGCGCCCATCCAGATAAAGCAACAAATACAAAATGGCGGAAGGGTCGTCGGGCGGCTTCATTTGCATAAGAACACGCTTTTGGTATAATTGGACGCAAATGAAGGACAATTTTTACGCAGCGATACTTTCCGGCGGAAGCGGTGAGCGGTTTTGGCCGCTCTCCACTCCCGATCATCCCAAGCAGTTCCTTTCCGTGTTCGGCGGCAAGTCTCTGCTTAGGCAGAGCGTGGAGCGTCTGAAAGGATTGCTTCCGGTCGAGAACATCCTTGTCGTGACTGGCAAGGCGCTCGCAAAGGCGACGTATAAGGAGCTTCCGGAGATCCCGCGCAAAAACATCATTCTTGAACCGTGCAGACGCGACACGGCAGCGGCGGTGGCGACGGCCTGCACCGAGGTCGAAAAGCGCGGCGGCGAAAACGCCGTCGCCGCGATTCTCACCGCCGACCACCTGATGAAAAAGGAGAAGTCGTTCCGCAGGATACTTGCACTTGCGGTTGATGCGGCGGCAAAATCCGATGACATCGTGACGATGGGCGTGAAGCCCACGTATCCCGCTACAGGGTTCGGCTACATAAAGGTCGGAAAGCCCTGCGGGAAGGTGTTCCGTGCAGAGAGGTTCGTAGAGAAGCCAGACGAGCCGACCGCCAAGAAGTATCTCAAAAGCGGCAAGTACGTCTGGAACGCCGGCATGTTCGTATGGAAGGTGTCCACGATGAAGGCGGCGCTTGCAAAGTTCGCCCCGCAGCTTGTCGGGATAACCCCTGCGGACTATGAGAGTCTTCCGAAGATTTCGTTCGACTACGCTGTCATGGAGAAGGCCGACAACGTGTTGGTCACCTCCGGCGACTTCGGTTGGGACGATGTCGGCACATGGGCCGCCGCCGACAGGCATCTGAAGACCGATGGACGCAAGAACGCGATCCGCGGCGGCGTGACGCTTCTCGACTGCGGGAACACTGTGGCGGTCGCAGAAGGCGCCAGGATCGCCGCCCTTGGTGTTAAGGACATTGTGATTGTTACAACGAAGGATTCCGTGCTGGTCGCATCAAAGGACAGGGTTCAGGACCTGAAAAAGCTCCTTGCGACGATCGGGTAGCGCAAGCCTTTTCGTGTCGGTGATGGACTGCGGCATTTAGGGCTGATGGCTGTTTCCGTCACACCGTCTGCGCCATTCCCGCATTGAAATCCCTGTCTCCCGGCGGAACACCGTCTTGAAGAATGCGGTTGAGTCGTAGCCGCAGAAGGATGGAATGTCGTCAATCGCCATGGATCCGTTCTTCAACAGGTTCTTGGCGGTATCTATCCGGGCTGTCTGGATCGCCTGAAGTATTGAAATACCCGTGTGCTGCCTGAATAGCTTCTCGGCCATACGTCTGCTGCATCCCATGCAGTCTGTCACATCCTTGGATGATATGCGTGAGCATGAGTTGTTCGCGATGAACTCCACTGCATTTACGAGGCGTTTGTCTGTGTATGGTCTGCTGGTGGATGCTCGCTTGACTACTCCTATTATGCCGTATGTCAGGGTCTTGACCGGAGACCTTGGGTTTTCTATCCGCCTCTTGAGGAGTTCAACGGCGTTTTCGCCCGCCTTGGAGAAGTTCACCATGACGCTGGTCAGATTCGGAGTCACGTTCTGGCAGATGTGCGTGATGTTGTCTACGCTGATAACCGCGATTTCGTGAGGTATGCGGATGTGCGCCATGCGCAGGGCGTGAAATACGGATGTGGCGAGGTGGTCTGTCGCCAGAAAGAGTCCGCACGGCTTCGGGAGCCGCTTCAGCCAGTCCACAAGAGCCGAAACTCCTTCAATGGTCTCGATGGAGGGCCCCGCGTATTCGTGGAAACAGCCCAGGTTCTTTACTCCCTCCCGGAAGCGCGTGCCTCTGTCGCGGCTCCAGTACGCATTCGAAGAGTGTCCGATGAATGCGTACGATGCGTGGCTTCGGATGGATTGCAGTTCGTTGATCGCTGCCGTTACCGACAGGCTTGTGTCTTGGCAGGAACAGTCGAATATCTGCCTGTCGCGATAGTTGTCGCGCCCCATAAGAATGATGGGCGTCCGGCATTTGGGGATGGCGGGAATCGGCTCCGTGCTGTGTATGGGGTCTATGATTATCCCGGCGGGGTTCCATGTTCCGATCTGTCTGATGATGTTTTCTTTCGTGGGGGCATCCGATACCGGAAGGATCTGCCAGCCGTATTTTGTGGCGGCAGAGTAGATGCCGCTGATTTTCTCTCTCAGCGCCTGATACGTCGGATCGCAGAATACGATCACAATCCCGTTTTGCACAATTGTCGGTTTCATCGGGAATGAAAGATACCACATTTCAGCGGCTTGCGCAATCGAAAATGTTTTCATTGCGTGATTGCGCATAAACTGAATCGCTATTTTGATACAATATCGCGAAGTTGGCAAAGGTGTTGCCGCTGGCCAACGCGCATGTTTCTTGAGTGGGGTTATGCGTATTTGCGGCGGAGCCGAAAGGTGAAGAAGGAACGGTCTGATATGGACAGAAAAGATTTGAGGATAATGGTGATCGGCGCACATCCGGACGATCCGGAGGTGAATATGGCTGGTACCATCGCGAAATTCGCGGAGTCTGGAGCCCGAGTGCGGATGGTTTCCGTTTCCTGCGGAGACAAGGGGCATCGCGTTCTGCCGCCGAAGGAGCTGGCGGAGCGTCGTTACGGCGAGACCCAGGCGTCCGCAAGAACCCTTGGCGCGGAAAGGTACGTCGTCCTTGACGGACATGACTGCGAACTCGAGGCGACGATGGAGATGAAGCTGAAGGTCACGAAGATCATACGCGAGTTCGCGCCGCATATCATATTTACCCACAGAACCTGCGACTACCATGCCGATCACCGGGCTGTAGGGCAGATTCTGATGGACATCACGTATTTTCTCGGAGTGCCGTACTGGTGCCCGGAGGCGCCTGTGCCGGACGTGATGCCCGCCGTGTTCTTCATGCGCGACAAATTCACTGTTCCGCGTGAGATCCGCCCTGATGTCGTGGTGGACGTCACTGATGTGCAGGATCAGGCCGCGGACGCCCTCTGCTGCCATGCATCGCAGTTCTTCGAGTGGCTGCCGCCCGAGCTTCCCGGCGCAGCGGAGGAGAATCCGGGTGTCGACGGTTCGGTCGAGGATAAGCGTGCGTTCGTGAAGAAATACTGGTTTGTCCGCAAGGAAATGGACGCCAGGCGCTTCGGGCTGTCGGTTCGGTATCCAGAGGTCTTTGAGCTGTCGGAATACGGAAAACAGCTATCTTCGAATGAGATCAAGGCCATGTTCCCTGAATGCGCAATCGTGCGTGAGCGTGAATCCTCAGGAATGCGGTGACGGAAAGGATATGACAACATGGGACTTTTCGAATTTCTGATGCTGTGCTGCTTTGGCTTTTCATGGCCGTTTTCTATCGCGAAGTCGCTGAGGTCGAAATCGGGCAAGGGGAAAAGCCTCGGATTCATGCTTCTCATCGAGGCGGGGTATGTATTCGGGATAATCCACAAAGTGTTCTTTGCGTACAACTGGGTGATATGGGCGTATGTCGCGCTCTTTCTGCTTGTCGGTTTTGACATTGCTCTTTATTTCCGCAATGTCGCCCTTGACCGCAAAAGGGAATCTGCCGCCTCCGGCGCCGCGGAGTGAACGTATGCAGGTGAAGTGACCTCTAAACAACTTTTACTAGAAAGGAATACATCATGTTCAATCAGATTTCGTGTGACAGAAGGGCGTTTCTCGCCGGTGCATTCGCCGCATCATTCATGGGCGGCTGCCGCTCTTTCGGAAACCGCAACATGCCGGTACGCCGCATCGGAGCGAACAGCAAGGTCAATGTCGGCATAATCGGCTGCGGCCTGATCGCCAAAGGCACAAACGTGCCGGGCTTTCTCAAGGATCCGCGCTGCCGCGTAACCGTCGCGTGCGACATCGTCAAGGTCGCCCCCGGATACTTCTACGGCAAGAAGCCGGTAAATAGCGTCAAGTCGGATGTGTTTGAGGGCGACGTCAAATACGACACCGCCGTGCCTCGTGAAGTCTGCGGGTCCACGATCATCAAGAATCAGATTGACAGACATTACGGCGACACGTCCTGCCGCGAAGTGTTCGATTGGCGCGAGGTGGTGAACGATCCCACGATCGATGCCGTCTGCATCTGCACTCCGGATCACTGGCACGCGATCATCGCCATCGCCGCGATGCGCGCGGGTAAGCATGTTTTCTGCCAGAAGCCTATGTCCCTCTCCATCGCCGAGGGCAAGGCGATGGCGGCTGTCGCCAAGGAGACGGGCGTCACGTTTCAGACCGGCAATCAGGGCCGCAGTAATCCCGACTACATCTTTGCGGAAATGCTCGCCCTCAACGGATACGGCGGCAAGATCACCGGCGGACTCGTCTCCATTCCCGGCGGCGACCACTGGGTCGGACACGGCCGCAGTGAGGCGCGCGCCCCGTTGCCGAAATGGATGAGTCCTGAAGCATGGGAGATGTGGCAGGGTCCGGCGCAGCACTGGGAGAACAACGCGTTCATCCCCTCCATCCACGAGCCTACCTGCTGGCGCTTCAACAAACGCTACGGCAACGGAATGGTTGCGGACTTCGGAGCGCACGAGTTTGACGAGATACAGCGCGGTCTCGGCACAGACCTGACAGGACCGGTGCGTGTTGAGAACGTCAAGAGCGATCTAGCCCCCGAGGATAAGTGCAAGGTGTTCTCCTGGGCGAACAAGTTCTCGTTCGA
>JAFXEA010000496.1 GCA_017521065.1 Kiritimatiellia bacterium
ACGCCGCAGCCGGCGTGAACATCGACAACAAGATGAGTGCACTTCAGTCCATCAAGAAGATGGTGGGTGCGACCAAAACTGTAAATGTCGCAGGGGGCATCGGCTCTTTTGGCGGTCTTTGCCGCCTCCCTCAAGGACTGAAGGATCCCCTTTTGGTGGCTTCCACCGATGGAGTGGGCACCAAGCTCAAGATCGCGTGCATGATGAAGAAGCACGATACGGTCGGTCAGGATATCGTCAACCACTGCGTGAACGACATCCTCGTCCAGGGTGCGCGTCCGCTCTTTTTCATGGACTATGTGGGCACATCCAAGTTTGACGGACCTGTGTTCGAGCAGATCGTCTCTGGTCTCTGCAAGGCCTGCAAGGAGAACAACATGGCCCTTCTAGGCGGCGAGACCGCCGAACTTCCCGGTCTTTATCCCGCCGGCGAATACGATCTCACCGGCACGATCGTCGGAACGGTTTCGAAGAAGGATGTCATCACTGGTCAGTCGATCCGTGCAGGGGATGTGATCATCGGCCTTCCGGCCGACGGCCTCCAAACGAACGGCTTCTCCCTCGCCCGCCGCGTGTTCTTCGACATCTGCGGAATGACGCCGTCCGACAAGCTTCCCGGCACGAACCAGACCATCGGAGCTGCGCTCCTCACGGTTCACAAGAGCTTCCTCAAGCCTGTTTCGCGTCTTCTCGACAACAAGATCAAGATCAACGGCATGGCTCACATCACCGGCGGCGGCTTCCCGGACAACATTCCGCGCGTCCTTCCGAAGTCCGTCTATGCCGAAATCGATCGTACGACATGGGATCCGCCCACAATCTTCAAGTTCATCGAGCGTCAGGGCAAGGTCGACCACGATGAAATGTACCGCGTGTTCAACATGGGCGTCGGGTATGTGCTCATCATGCCCAAGGCCTCGCTCAAGCGTATGGCCACCGTGTTCAAGAACCTCAAGCAGAAGTGGTACCAGATCGGTGTCATCCGCGTCCGCAAGGGCAACGGTCCGCAGGTCGTCTATTCCAAGTAATGATCATGAAGCGTGCACTCGTCACCGGCGGAGCCGGATTTCTGGGTTCACATCTCTGCCGTCGGCTTCTTGCCGACGGCTTTGCTGTAACCGCCCTTGACAATCTCTACACCGGATCAAGACGTAATGTCGAGGATCTTCTCGACAACCGGTGCTTCAGTTTCATCGAAGGGGATGTAATAGACTTCTCCACTGAAGAGATGTTCGATGAAATATACAATCTGGCGTGTCCGGCATCGCCTGTACATTATCAGGCACGCCCCATCTTCACCACACGCACATCCGTCATCGGGACGATGAACATGCTTGAGCTCGCAAAGCGTTGCGGCGCGAAGATGCTCCACTGCTCCACTAGCGAGATCTACGGAGATCCACTAGTCCATCCCCAGCAGGAGAAGTATTGGGGCAATGTGAACACCATCGGCATCCGCTCCTGCTACGACGAAGGCAAACGCTGTGCAGAAACGCTCTGCGCAGACTACATACGCGAATTCGATACAGATGTACGCATGGTGCGCATCTTCAACACCTACGGACCCGCCATGCACCCGCAAGACGGACGCGTGATATCGAACTTCATCATGCAGGCGCTAAACAACGAGGACATCACCGTATTCGGCGATGGTTCGCAGACTCGTTCGTTCCAGTATTGCGACGATCTCATAGAGGCGTTCCGCCGCTATATGGAACTGCCGGTCGAGCGCATACGCGAGTTCTTCAAGGAGAAAGGTCTCGGGGCTCCTGCGATTAACACAGGCAACCCTGGTGAATACACAATCCGCGAGCTCGCAGAAGAGACCCTGCGCCAGATTCCGGAATCGAAGTCCAAGCTGATTGAGAAGCCTCTTCCTTCCGACGATCCCAAGCGCCGCAAGCCTGATATCACGCTCGCGAAAGAGCTCCTCGGCTGGGAACCTAAAGTTCCGCTTCAGGAAGGTCTCGCCAAAACCATCGCCTACTTCCGCACCCGCTAAACCAACAGTGCCGACTGCAGCATCATTTCTGATGCTGCATGTCGCATAGGCGACTGTATACGCCATTGGCCGCATACAGTTCGTCATGCGTACCGCGTTCAACTATCTCGCCATTTTCCATCACCAGTATGAGATCCGCATGGCGGATGGTGGAGAGACGGTGCGCTATCGCAAAAACGGTGTGATCCTTCATGAGATTCGTAAGCGCATCCTGCACAAGACGTTCCGTAACCGTATCCAGCGCACTCGTTGCCTCGTCAAGGATAAGGATCGGCGGATTACGCAGTATTGCGCGGGCTATCGCTATGCGCTGACGCTCACCTCCCGAGAGCGCAAAACCTTTCTCTCCAACAATGCGGGAATATCCTTCCGGTTGAGACACAATGAAATCATGAGCGTTCGCAAGCTTGGCGGCGGCCACCACCTGTTCATGCGTCGCTTCAGGTGTGCCGTAACGGATATTTTCTTCGATGGTGTCGTTAAAGAGAATCGCCTCCTGCGTGACAGCGCCAACAAGCATACGCAGATCGGGAACGTTAACATCCCTGATATCCACGCCGTCCAACGTTATGCGCCCCTTCTGCGGATCAAAGAAACGGGCGAGCAGTCCCGCCATCGTCGACTTGCCGGAGCCGGTACCGCCAACAACCGCCACCATCTTCCCGCACGGGAGTGCGAAGGATACATTCTTCACGGCATCCGAATCGGCCGTATCGTAGCGGAACGAAACATCGTCAAAAACAATCCCATCCTTAAACGAATCCTTGCGAACGGCATCCTTCCGTTCCGGCAGTTCCATATGAAGATCGAGCACCGAATATATTCGGGAGAGCGCTGCCATCGAGGTTTCCACCTGCACCTGAAGTTTTGATAATTGCTTCACCGGCTTGTAGATTATGAGAAGCGGTGCGAGCATCGGAACTACATCCGATATCTTCACATCCGTGGCGAAGCACCAAACGAGGAAGAAGCA
>JAFXEA010000044.1 GCA_017521065.1 Kiritimatiellia bacterium
ACACCAGGTTCAGACAATTCCAAAACAGTACTGGGATTGAGGTGCAACGTACCGTTAAACGGCATTGTGGCAAGAATCCGCATCGTCACACAACGGTTTGAGGCTATAGCTTCCTGATGATCTGATTCGGTCAGTTTATGGACGCTTAGGTCCATATTTCCGTAGAATCCCTCAAGGCTGCCTGAAAACGCAAACACGGTATTGGTGGAGTCCCCTGAAGACTTACCCTCGCTCCGATTAAAAACGATTCCCGTATCTTCCGCCCCGGAAAAGGATCCTCGGAACGTCATAGCAGGACTTGTTTTCTGCTGCTGATTGGCATAACACCAGAACATATTATCGATAGGCGCTGTAACAACAATGGGACCTTCAAGTATTGTTCCCTTAGCATAGAAATTACCGAGCTTGCCGCTATGAAGCGTCAACTTTGGAAAAGAAAAGACTGCATCGTTCTTTCCGTTGTTGGCAAGAGCCAGTACACCCCCTGCTACCTTGAAATTGGCTGACTTAAGAGTCGTATCAGAATTATTCAGCGTCCGGAGATTATCTTTACTATGAACAAACTCATATTGAGACGCTTCATTACTGAGAGGAGTTATGCCCTTCGTCCACTTCGCAGCATTCGTCATTGAAGAGTGCCCGGCAGTATCACTTCCAGTGCCGATAAATTCTATCGTCTCAAGCGCCTCTGCCGAAGAGAGGCATGCAACCATTCCTGTCAATGTGAGGGAAAAGAATAATCTTCCATTTCGGCTCTTATTCTGCATTTTTTTTTTGTTCATGGCAACTCCTCGTTTTTTAATAATGAAAACAATCACTTGATATCGAAGAAGTAAACCTGACGGGAACCTTCATGGACTGAATTGAAGGCAATCTGCTTTCCGTCCGGACGATAGCGCGCATGGAGATCGCAGCGCCAATGCGTTGTGCGATATTCTTTGGGAACATAAAACGATCCAATGGGCTTCGTTATTCCGTCAGAAAGGCGCACAAGAATCCACGGACGCTCAAAGTTCTTCGTCCAATACGTTTCTCCACTCATGAACTTGCCGTCAGGAGAGTAGAGGCAGTGCCAATCCCAGTCAAGGGCGCCGCCGCCGATACGGCGAACCTTTTCCTCTTCACCAACTGTGAACTCCACAGGGCTCCAGTCAAAACGCGAACCGGGCTCGCGCTTCTCACCGTTCCATACGGCGGTGACGAGCAGCTTGTGGCTTCCGTCCGGAGCCCAGTTGAAATGGCTGCCCTTCCAACCGTCCTTGAAGCAGCGACGCAATTCCGTGCCGTCACTATTGACTGTCAGGCTGGTCGTCTCCCAAGGGGAAGTTTTATGGATTTTCTTATCAAACCAGTTGATGGAGCGTGCAAGAAAGAATATCTTGGCATCATCCTTGGAGATGATTGTATGGCAGAAATATGCGAGCGGACGCCCCGGCTTACCCTTAACCTCTTCAGTAGCGGGCATAAGGCGGCGCGCTGCGGCGACGGAAAGGATTAGTTTCGTTTCGCCCGTCTTAAGATCCATCTTCCAAAGCCCGTCGTCCTCAGGCCACTCGACCGTCTCACGCGGATCCTGCCCGTCGCCGGCGTAGCCGTAGTCGGGGCGGACAATCGAAAGACGCGCATAGTTGATGGAAAGCGCCCATTTCATATCGGTCGACACAGCCGATATAGGCATCGGCAGCACGCGCTCCTTCTTCGTGCGCCAATTGATCACCACAGCCTTGAACTTTCCGTCACGGACATCGTTGAAAATAATTTCGTCGTCATTGAGCCAATGCGCCATCGTAGCCTCCTGAAAATTCCAGCAGGCGGTCGTCGTAACGGGAATGAATTTGTTGCCGTCCTTGAGATCGACGAGTCCAAGCGTACACCTCTCACCCGCTTCGGGGAGCCTTCCGTTAAGATCGGTTCTGAGAACGCTCACATACCGCTGGTTGGGACTCCAAGAATTGATCCCATAGTAGCTGGCGAGCAAATGTTCATGCGGACCGGACGTAACGGCATACGGTTTTCCCCACTCCGGAAATGAAGCCGGCTCTTCGGCATTAACCGCGAAAACGCTAACAGCCGTCATCAATGCCGCAATGTATTGGAGTTTCATTGTATATTCATCCTTTCTTAGTTAAATAGCCCTTCAATTATAACACATCAATCGATTTTAACAAGACGCACTGCCATGGGCGACCATGCAGGAATTGTCGGCAGCTTGAACGAATCGCCTTCACCAATCAACGAGTAAGATCCTGTCGCCGCATCCAAAACTTCGGCACGATACATTCCGTCAACCGTCAGGCGGGCATCTGTAGAATCATCAAAATCCATATTGAATAGAAATACCGCGCGTTCCGTCCCTTCGGCTGAATCCCAAGTGCTCTGCGCCATCCGCACCGCTGTATCAACACGTGAGGGCATTCTTCCGCCGCACAGCATATCCATGCTGTTTTTGATGCGCAAGCTTGCCTCCAAGCCCCATACATCGTTGTTCCATCTTCCATCATTATCTTTACAGAATACAGCCGCTTTATCCGTCTTCAAAAGCTTGCGTTTCAGGATACGCTCCACTTCAAGTGCCGCCGATCCGTCGGCAACCACACCGCGCTTCAGCCATCCTTCAATTTCCTCCACAGACATCGCACGCACACCCTTGTACGTCAAGAGCAGAAGCGACGCACCTCGCTCCCTGAAGGTGAAGGGAATTCCAAGATACATAAGAGGTCTCCACCCATCCACTCCAAGCAGTGAAATTTCCCGCATACTGCGGCGGGGTTCGTTCTTGAGCCATATGTCTCTCGAAAAGAACGGATACACCCCTATCTGACGCGTACCGCGCACCAATGCGTACATATGCTGAAGTTCTCCGTCTCGCTGATGCATATACGAGACAATTGCATTTTCCTTGAGCTGTTCGTCAAGGTTGGGCTTGATTGCATCGTACGTTATACCGTCGGCTCCTGCGAGACCGAGATTGAGCGCCGCCTCAAGAAAAGTTATTTTCATCGATTTCGTACGGCGGTTATAGGGACACGTCACTTCCTCGGTAAGGTTAATGACTCCCGGTCCCTCCGTCATTGCACAGAGCCGACCAATCGAGATGTTCTTCATCAGGATACTGTCATAGGCATACGGGGTAAAATCGTTATATACGCCGCTGCCATGGCGAAAATATACGACGCCGTCCCGGTTGCGCCCCTTCTCGATCCAGCTCTTGAAATCCGGTGGCGCATAGCCGTGCCCGCCGGGATTGCACACCATGTATCCGATCGCGATCGAATCATCCACCGCATGAACGGCATCAGCAGCGGCGGATGCGATGTCGGTAAGCGCACGGCTAGAATAGTCCCGCCACGCACGGCGCACATTCACTCCATTTACCGTACTGCCGAGACGGATCGCCTCAACAAGCTCCTTGCGGGGAATTTCGACACCTGATTCAACGGCAAAACGCGCAATGCAGGAATCGCAAAAGCATGCGTAATCGACCGGAGGATGGTGCGGCATACGGAAGTCGTCGTCGAACCAGATCACTGAAGGTTTGAGTGCGGCGTATTTCCTGAACAGATCCTTTATGTAGGCGAGAAATTCGGGCGAGCGTGGGCACGCATTGTTTTTTGCCGTAACTCCGTTCGCTCCCGTCATCTTCGGCATGCCGTTTGAGAAAGTCCATTCATCTTTATGTCCGATTGTCGAGCTGAGGCACATCTGCATATCGATGTTTTTGGACTTGAAGAAGTCGCTGAACTCTTTATGATTTGCAAACTCCCGCACTTGAGGCTTGCCGATTTGAAGACCGACGAACGTCGCGACGATGATGCCGTCGCGAAACGAATTGGGATATTTTTTACATGCGGCGTCAATCTTATCACGCTCTACGGCAAAAACGCGATGATGTTGCCTGAAACGAGGAACTGCAGTCTCTTGCGCCAGAGCACATACAGCAAAGAGCGTAATCGATGAGAACAAACCAATCTTGCATTTCACGTACTTGCTGTTCATCACTTATCTTCCTTTTTGAGACATCTGATACTAACCTTTAAATCCTCGATAGAATCCGCTAGGATTCATGAAGCTTCGGCTCGACAAGATCATACGGACAGACCTAGAGCGCGACCAGCTGATTGGATACGGAAGGGAGACAGGTGCCGATACGTTCGAACACTGCCACAGCACCGCTTTCAGCGCACATCGCAAAGCGCTCCGTTCCATTTCTGCGGACAGTGCGCGAGACGATAGAAATCGCTTTGGCATCCGAAGGGGTACGCACAGGGTCGTCGGCATAGCGAAGCCCCATCTCCTTCGCCCGCTTCTCACCCGTAAGAATCGCCACTTCGAGCGGTGCTGCACCGAACACATTGAAGTCGACGTGACGCGGTTTTGTTACCTTGTCGGCCTTTGCCCGTCTCGGTAAAAACGGATCAAATTTTTCACAAAGTTTTATCTTGAGATTGCGCTGGCTCGTCAAAAGCGCGTATTCTATCGCGTTCACCCATAGGCTCGCAACGGAATATACCACATACTTACCTCCCCCATACGGCCTATTTGCGGAAAAGCCTTTGGGATTGTATTTCTCAGGTTCAGTTGACATAAACTGCTCAACAACTTTACCGCCAATTGTCTGCGGTTCCAACCCTTTTGGCCAATTTCTAAATGCATCAGGAACGGAATTAGCCTTAAGATAAAACGAAGCAATAAAAATAAAAACAACAATCAAGATTCTATTCATCTCAAATTCCTCATTGACTTTTCTTTCTCTTCCGCTCACGCTGCGAATGATATCATACCGGTCTGTTTCGCGCAATGACCAGGAGGATTTTCTTGCAACAGCGCCACAATCCACGCCACGACGGAAACCATCGCGCCGCAAACCAATAACGCTGCCCACACCTTCATCATAAATATATGCAAATTATACCAAAATTCATCTTCCGTCGCGCAGTTCTTCAAGATGCTTCCTGCGCTGGGCGGATTCTAGACTTTGGGTTGAGTGGATGATGCGACGGAATGCCGCCGCGCTGTCTACGGAAGCTGGCGGTGATACCGTTGCCTTTGGTGTGCAGGAATGTGCATACCGCTTTTCGCCGTCTGCCACACGATTCTAACGAGCGCATTGCATCCCACAATTTGCCGCCGTCCCCCCCAGTCCTGATGGACACATTGCATGCGTCCAACCTACTGCCACAAAATGAGAATTCGCATCAGAACAGTTCTCTCGCTTTTGATGAGAC
>JAFXEA010000497.1 GCA_017521065.1 Kiritimatiellia bacterium
AATCCCCGGCTTGGAAGGCCGTGCGGTCTTGATTTCGGGAACCTTACGGTCTATGATGATGGAGAATGGTTCAAGTGCGCTGGTGAAGGTGTGAGGAAGAATGTGGATGTCCGGGGCAATGTGACCGTCATATCATCCAACGGTGTCCGCCGCTTGGAAAAGATCGATGACGCATGGATGGATCGCAATCTTCCCGTTTTCGACAATGGAAGGCCGTTACCGGATGCCGTCAAGATACCTTCCTCGGATTCGATAAAGGTCTGTGATGCGTGTCCGGGTGAACTTGCAGGTACCGAGCCGTTCACTATCCTTTACAATTCTCCGGTCGTATTTTTCGCGGATAAGCCGGGCCCGTGCAGGTTCATGGTGCGTCAGGTAAATGCCGTGCCTGGACGTAAATTGGCAACTGAACCACTTGTTGTCGTTCCTGTTGCAGGAGGCAGGCATATAAGGATTCCTGCGCCGAGCGACAAGTCCACGGAGGTTGTGTATCATGCGAAACGTAGAGGCTTCTACAGGATACTGCCTCCAAAATGGGGGACCCGTCTGCGCATAGACAGCACAGCTGTTCCGATGGCAATCGATGCCACATCGGGGAAGATCGTCGTTGCTGCTTTGGGCGGCAAGCCGTTTTCGCTGTCGTTTGCGGCATCAGGCGAACCTTTCACATTCTTGGCGTTGGGTGGCGACTACTACCGCTTCAAGGTCGATATGTTCGATGCCAACGGCAAGCGCTGCGAGTCTGATGACATTGTTGATGGACAGTTCATCGCACATGGAGCGAAGGGCGATGCGCCCGGATTTCGCAAAGCGGTTTTCAGTCGTGCGAAAAAAACTTGATACGACCATATCAAGGTACGGCTCTATGGCGGTGGAGGTTTCTTCTTCCTGTCTGAAGGCAAGCGTTGGCGGTAGTTATGTAATTCCCATTACGCTATCGGATGTCGGAGTCGAGGAATATAGCGCTCAATGGCGTGATATGCTATAATATCCAAAATTTTTCGAAAGGTCATAACGATGAAATACGACAAGAACCATGCGTTGCTCGAGTGTTCGATCCCCGGTCTGGAATCGAAAAGCGGGAAAGTGCGCGATGTGTACGATTTAGGCGACAAGCTGCTGATGGTCGTCACCGACCGCATCAGCGCTTTTGACGTGATCCTTCCGTGCGGCGTGCCGGACAAGGGCAAGGTGCTCAACTCGCTTTCCCTCTTCTGGATGGAATTCCTTGGCATGAAGAACCATATCATCACCGCTGATGTAGATCAGTATCCTGCAGAGCTTCAGGCATACAAGGAAGATTTGCGCGGACGCTCCATGCTCGTCAAGAAGGTGAAGATGGTGGAGGTCGAATGTATCGCCCGCGGCTATCTTACAGGCTCCGGCTGGAAGGAATACCAGAAGTCCGGCACAGTCAACGGTCAGAAACTTCGTGAAGGGTATCAGAATGCGTCCAAGCTTGACGAGGTTCTTTTCACTCCCACGACCAAGGCCGCTATCGGCGATCACGACGAGGCCATCGACTACGCGCAGACAGAGGCGATAGTCGGCGTCGAAACGGCCAAGGCGCTCAAGGAGGCGACCATCGGCCTTTACACAAAGGCGGCGGACTATGCCCTCAGCCATGGCATCATAATCGCCGACACGAAATTCGAGTTCGGTCAGGATGCCGATGGCTCCCTGATTCTTGCAGACGAAGTGCTTACGCCGGACTCCTCGCGTTTCTGGCCGCAGGATCTCTATGCTGTCGGCAGCAATCCACCGTCTCTCGACAAGCAGTTCGTCCGCGACTGGCTTGACTCAATCAACTTCAACCATCAGCCGCCGGGACCGGTTCTCCCGGATGATGTTATCAGCCGTACGCGCGAGATATACGTCAAGGCATACGAAGAGCTGTCAGGGCTCAAACTCGTTTGATCAACATACGAAACAAGGTACTAACACAAATAAAGAGGTAAAAGAAAATGGGTATTTTCGATCAGGTAAAACAGGCTATGCAGATGCGTTCGGAAGCTAAGCGCATCCAGCAGGAAATCGAGAAGATCAGCGTTGACTATTCAAATGGCGGCATCACTGTCACGGCCAAGGGCGATTTCACGATCTCCAAGATATCAATCTCGCCCGAAACTTGGACCGAAGCGGCTTCAGGAAAGCATGAACGCTTTGAGACCATGCTCTTCAATGTGGTCAACGGCGCACTCAAGAACGTCAAGAAAACCACTCAGGAGCGCATGGCTCAGCTTATGCAGAGCGGCGGAATGGGCAACCTCTTCGGTAAATGATAGGTCCTATAGAGGATTTGACCCGCGCATTGGCGCGACTTCCCGGCCTTGGGCGCAGATCTGCGTCCCGGGCCGCTCTTGCGTTATTGCGGGAGCCGGAGAAACTTCTTGATCCGCTGACATGGGCGTTGCGTTCGGCTCGCGACTCTGTCGTATGCTGCTCGCGTTGCGGTGCGTTCACCGTACGTGACGAAAACCCGTGTTCGCTATGCACCGATACGTTGCGTGACGGTTCGGTGGTATGTGTAGTAGAGGAGCCTGCGGACATTATATCTATTGAATCTTCAGGCGCATTTCATGGTCGCTACCATGTGCTTGGCGGAAAGCTTTCACCCGTACACCGTGTTGGGCCGGACTCGCTGCGTTTCAAGGAGCTGGGCGAAAGGGTTCTCGCCGAAAAGATATCCGAAGTGCTTGTCGCGGTGTCGACAGATATGGAAGGTGATGCCACGGCTGGGTATCTGTCGGAATTCCTGTCCCAATGTGGGG
>JAFXEA010000498.1 GCA_017521065.1 Kiritimatiellia bacterium
GGATACGGGCTGTTAAACCAGCTCTCAGGATAATCCTCAGATAATCATGCATTAGGAACAGGTCATGAAGTTTGTGTTCTCAGCGTTGTTTATCTTCTCTGCATTTATTGCCCATTGTGACAATCTCATTCTGAACGGAAAGTTCGAGGCGGATCAAGTGGATGTGCCAACTTATTGGCGCAGTTCCGACCCCGATGGTGTACTGAAAATAATGTCCTGCCGCCCATCTGGAGGTCCTGGGGGAATCCCGAGCGTAAGGTTTATCAATCCATCTGGCGGTAAAATCCAGACGTTCTCTCTACGCCAGTACGATCTTACGTTGGTTAAGGGGGGGCGGTACCGGATTTCGGCTTGGGTACGGACCAGGGAATTCCGTCCGCGCAGATTCGGAATTATCGTGATAAATGCGAGATGGCGGCTGTCCGGTGGCATAGAAAAGGTAGAGCCAACGGCAGATTGGCATAAGCTCGAAGCCGAAATTGACATGTTCGATTCGCTGGACGGACGCTATTCCGTCGCAATATTCATGCAGAAGTTTACGGGAGAAATCGAAGTGGCGGACGTGGCGCTCGAGCCGTTGTCGGAGGATGCTAAGGCCGGTTCGAAGCCCTCTGCGGACTCCACGGCGGCATTGCGTCCCAGGCTCGTCCCCTGGGAACCGCTTTTGTCGGAAATCCCCGCCAATACGCGGACTGTCACATACCGTTTCTGCGGCGAACTGCCCAAAGATACGGCTGAAAAGGACTGCAAGGTTGTGGTGACGGTGGACGGATGTAGGAAACAGCTTTCGTATCCGCTGTCGGAATTTATCGGAATAACCTTACCCACCGACGCTCCCGCCGACGGAAAACTACGTGTTTCCCTCGTGGGGAAAGATGGTGCCGCGTTGGTGGACGATGTTAGACGCTATGCGCTCAAGCAGCCGAAAAACCTCTCTTCGGCAGGGCATAGACGCCTGAACAATTTCGTCACTGAGATACTGAACGCGCCGATCAATTCCGCAGACGCTTCATTTGAATTTACGGCTTTGCGTGACGGCTGGTCGTACATACGTGTCGAGGATGCCGAAAAGCCAAGCGTGTTTCTCGACGGGAGAGAAGTGGTGAATCCGGCATGGGAAACGCCGGAAACATTCCGCAATATCCGATCCGACGTGCATAAAATAAAAGTCGTCGGCGCAAAGGGAGGCAGAATCATCGTCCGCTCTGTCGTCGAAACGATGAACTATCCGCCATGCTGCGACAGTTACGTAAAGGAAAACGGTTCGTACGGATGGGATTTCTTCAAAAAACACGTGATGCCGAACGCCACAACGCAAAACGGTGGTGTCATTCCGAAGGAGCATTTGGCCGAATACCTTTCCCATGGCGGCGAATGGTTCTCAAATTTCGTGGCGGCCAAGCATATCAAGACAAGCGAAGAGCTGCCGGATTTGATATCGAAATCGTCGCGCTTCACTCCGTTGTGCTACAGTGGCACGACAATCGACGAGTTCTTTCTCGGCAGCGCCGACTCCATCGAACGCTACGGTAATGGACTCAAGATGTTTGCGGAACGTGATCCGGGCGAAAAACGCATTTATACGTGGGTTATCGGCAAGCCCGGAACCGACGGACTTTCCCGTGATTTCTTTGCGACGTCCGCAAATGCCTCGAAAGGACGCGGAAAGCTGCTTTTCGAAGTGTATTGCCGCACGAAACCGACGGAAGAGATGGCCCGCAGATATTTGAGGGATTATATCAAGGAAACCATAGACAGATGCCGCCTCGCCTATCCCCGAGCCGAGGCTTCGATGGGCCTCATTCTGGGTAATTTCAACCAGTTTCCGCTCATTTCGGCGGTGCATCATCCTGAAGTGGATTATAAGCACTATCTTGACATGCAGCTGAATTACATGGCGAACGATCCTGCGTTCAAGGGGCTTGCCTGCACCGGGTACTGGGGCAGCTATTACGGTGATCATGAAATGCACCGCTGGTCGATGGCGCTTCTCAGGCATTATTGCATCGAAGGGCGTACCGACATGCTTTCCGCCCGGTATGGGTTCAAATACATTCCCGGGATACTGAAGAACGGCGATTTTCGCGGATCTTTCAGTTCGTGGAAGGTTTCCGGCAATGTCCGGCTAGACGAAGCGCCGGGATTGGGGTCAAAAAGCCAGCGCCGTTGGGGATGCACGGACGGCACCGGCGACACGTTTGCTGCGTTTTCCAGGAAGGATGGAGTTGTTGGACGGGTGGCGCAGACCGTAAAGGGGCTCGTACCAGGGCGCATGTACTGCCTCCAGGCGGCGACATTCGACGTCAAAGATCTCAAAGCCGAGCGCATTGCCCCGAGGAAGTTCAATCTTTCCGTTGCGATTTCAGGCGTAGAGGCCGTTCCGGATCTGTCATGGGTCCACGTGGACATGCGCACAAAGCTGAGCAGTAAGTGCAACGGTGCGCGCATCAATCTTCATCACATCGTATTCAAGGCGAAGTCGGTAGAAGCTTCGGTCTCCATTGACGATTCGGCGGCCGTCCCAGGAGAAGAATTGGGTGTAAATGCCGTAAGCATAAACCCATACTATGCTGAAAAATGAAAAGGGAAACAAATATGAGAGGTCTGACATGCATTGCGTTGGTTTCGGTATCGGCTTTTGCGGAAACTCCATCTCTCCCGCCGATCAGCGTTTTGGCGCATACTCCGGTTCCGGTATGTGCGCATCCAGATGTTCCGAAGGAACTTCATTTCGGCAAGGAGCAGGGGAAGCGCTATGCCGACGAGGAAATGGATGAGTTTACAGCCCTTGGGTACGAAAAGCGAATGCCATATCGTGCCGGGCATTCCTTTGTGGGTTGGATAAAATACCGAAATCTGCATAAGAAACGTCCGGAGCTTTTTGGGATGTTGCCGAACGGACAGCGAAGTCTTTCGTATCCCGGTCTTGCGAGCTATGTTCCGACCCTTTCCAAGGTGTGTGTGTCGAACGAAGCCGTGATAGACGAAAAGATAGCTGAGTGGGAGAGGGCGAAGTGTCCTGAAATTCTTATGTCCGGTGAAAACGACGGCGACATGGGGTACTGCCGCTGTAGCGGATGCCTCAAGCTTGATGTGCCGGTTGAAGGCGAAGGCTTTGTAGTGAATAAGTCCGACAGGTACATGGCGTTCTGGAATCGTCTGGCACAGAGGGCGCGAAAGATACGTCCGGATGTGAAGGTTTGCGTACACCTCTACAGTGCGACCCGCCGCCCACCGCGCAAAACGCGTGTTGCGTATCCCGGCAACATGATTTTCAGCTATGTGCCGACTCTGCACGATGATGATCCGATTGCCGATATTCAAGGTTGGCGCAAGATGGGTGCGAAATTCTTCTTCAACCGTCCGAACTTCTTGTGTATCCGCAGTGCGATGCCGGCGGGACTCGAAAAATACATATGCGACATTCACCACCAGCTGCGTTCCATCGGCTCGACTGGCAACTGCTTCGACAGAAGCGCAGGCTGCAAGGCGCATCAGTTCTCCGATTATGCCGCCGTTATGCTCTGTGTCAATCCAGATGCGACGTTCGAGGAGATCGAACGCAAATGGTGCAGCCGGTTCGGTGCGGCGGCGGAGACGGTGCGGTCTTATTATGCGCAAGTGAGAGAACGTTGCGATCGGAGGTGGCCCAAGTTGCGGAAGTTTCTGAGAGACAGGGATATCGAGTTTCTGGACGACAGCCATTTTTCAAGATGTGTTCACAAACTCCATACGGTGGATGAGCTGGAGACCGACAAGGCTGTTCTCGACCGGTTTGATGCATCCGTTCTGGACGGTGTCGCGAAAAAGCGCTTTCTGGCGCTCAAGGCGCTTGCGCAACAGGCTGTTCTCGTGAAGCGGATGTTCGTGGATCCGTCTGAAGAGAACAAGAAAGCCGTCTCCGAATTCCGCAAAGCCAACAAAGATTCGCTCGGATACGGGTGGTTGCGCATCTACACCAAGGGCGAATTCTGGGTGTGGAATGAAAATCCCAGAAAGATATTCCAGGAAAATTCCGCAATCAAGCGCTATGCGGAACGCCTCGAGGATTCTATGAAGCCGGGGTACGCAATGCTCGGCGAGGACGATCCAGAGTCCATGCGCATCCATGAAGCACTCAAGTCTAACACTCCGCTTGAGTAGGCCTCGGATAACAGAATCAGAATTTCATTTTACAGAAGAAGGAAAGAGATAATCATGGCAATCTCAAAATATGTTAAATTGATACTTGCAGCATGTGGAGTGGCCACTTTGGTTTGTCCGACGGCTGCGAATGAGGCCGATCAGGTGAATGAGGCGGCGGCCGTGTTCGACGGGGTTAAGCCGTCAGAAATGCGCGGCGGCACATGGAAGGTTGTGTATTCGTCCGCCGAAGGTCCGCACGGACGGGTCCTGCAGACGCTTACGGAACGGTTGGGACCGTATTTCCTCCGCGAAAAGCATCATTCCACTTCGCTTGTGCTTCCGCTGGAGAAGGTTGGTGGCCCAGCCGTCAAAGGAAAGCGCGACATTATTGTCGTGGGAGAGGTCTCTTCTAACCCAATGCTGGCGAAATACGTGAAGGAAGTGGATGTTCCCAGGGACGGGTATTTCATCCGCACTCTTCACGAAAAAGGACGCAATATCGTCGCAATCGCCGGTGCCGGTCCGGCCGAGACGCTGTACGCGACATTCCATTTTCTTGATCTGATCGCTCCTGAACTTGAGCGTGGCATGTGCGGTCAGGCGGCACGATATGCCGGAACGTTCTTCAGGGCGGAAAAAATCCCGTCCAGCAGATATTCGACGGCGGCACAGACGAAAATCCGCAGTATTTTCTCGTGGGGACACGTGATTGACGACTACAACGAAACGTTCCGCGCTCTTGCCCGTGCCCGTTTCAACAGAGCTATTCTCTGGAACGACCAGCTTGTGGTGAACGCGAAGGATGTCGTCGAATGTGCACACTCCTGGGGTATCGAAGTGTATTGGGGCTTCTCCTGGGGATGGACGCTCAGCGGGAAGGAAGGTCCGGTCGATTTCGACGCGCTTGCCGACGAGATTGTCGCGGAGTGGCGCGAGAAGTGGAAAGGCATGGGCGGTGACGGAATCTATTTCCAGAGTTTCACCGAAACCAAAAACAAGACCATCGGAGGAAGGTCAATTCCGGACGCAGTCGTCGAACTCGTCAACAGGGTTTCGTCCCGGATCCGCAAAGAGGCGCCCGGAACGGATATCGTGTTCGGACTCCACTCGAATTCAATGCGCAATCCGGAAGCGGTGGCCGCGCTCCCCAAAACTGATCCCACGCTCGAAATTCTCTGGGAGAACTGCGGAGGATTCCCGTACTGGGAGGCTGACGGAAAGAAGGTCGAGCCGGATGTTGAGTTTAACAGGCAGATTCTCGCGCTCACTTCCAACGTCGGCCTTGCGTGGAAGGCTCAGATGCGCATCGACTGGAGGCACTGGGTGCAGCCTGCCGGGCCGTTCATGCTCGGATGCGCGGGCGACAGGATTCTCGAGCGTGACCGTAGCGTAATCATGCCTCAGCATTACACATTTGATGAAGATTGGATACTCAACGGCAGGTTGGCCTGGGAATTTATCCGCAAAATCAGAGCAGGCAAGAATCTTCCGCGCGAATTCAATGCCGTCGCTGAATACAATCCGCCGTTTGCGTTCGCCACTCACTGCCAGGCGGAGCTCTTCTGGAATTCGGATGATTCATGGGAGGAGATCGCGAAACGCGCCCGTATGCGTGCCCGCCCGGAACGGTGATCAAGAAAGGAGTCAGCTATGAAGACAGTCGCAAAGTTAGCCATCGTTGCATTGTTCTTTACATCGGCCTGCGTTCACGAATCGCGGGTTGATGGCGTGAATGCTGAACGTGTGAGGTTCATGTCGTTCAACATCCGCATGGGCTGTGGACATGATGATCCGTTCCGTCTGGAGAAGGGCAGTGTGGGGTATCTTCCGAAATGCGCGGAAGTGATACGCTCCCTCGATCCGGATTATGTGGGACTGCAGGAGGTAGACCGTAATTCGAAGCGCGCCGGTTTTATGGATCAGACAAAGGTTGTCGCAGATCTTTCCGGGCTTCACGGCGAATGGGTGGAGAAGATTTCGGAATACGGCATATCAATGCTTTCAAAACGCAGACCTCTTTCAGTGGAGAAGGTTTTGATGAAGGGGAAGTCGCACACCCGCGCATTGATGATCTGCGACTATGGCGATATTGTCGTTGCGAATTCCCACTTCCCTCTCACCGGGGAAACCCGTCTGATGGCGGCAGAGTCCGTAAGGAAAGAACTCAATAAGTGGGTCAAAGTGAAGCCCGTGTTTTTCATGGGAGATCTCAATGCTCTTCCCGATTCGCCTGAAATGGCACTCCTGAAAAAAGATTTTACCGTGATTTCCGATGAGAATACGCCCACATGGCCATCGAAAAAGCCGGAAAGGGTGATTGATTACATCATGGTCAGCAGGGCGCATGCAGATAGGGTCAGGGTCGTCTCAAGGCGCACCGTGGCGGCGCCCCACGCCACAGATCACTCTGCTGTTGTGGTGGATGTTGAAATCATCTCGTCGCCCGGTATGTCCGGCAAGGCCAGATGACATGTGTTGTGCTTGATGAAGAGGATGACCGCAAATGCCATAATCTTTTGTGTCTTGAGCGATCTGAAAAAAAAGTTAGCCTAGGCTGAATTGTCAAAATTATGTCAAAAAATTTTGACATAACTTTGACATAACTTTGACATTCTTTTGACATTTCTTTTTCTGATCTTTGATATCTTTTCGTGTGTTGAAAGCACTGTGCGATGAGCGGCTGTGTGGCTGAGCATCAAGCGTGCGCAAACAATACGGAAAGGAACAAAGTCATGAAAGAAAGATTGATCGCATTGGGCGGTTACCTGCTTGCCGCCGTTGCCTCGGTTGCGGCGCTCGTCGCTGTATCGGAGCTCTCGGTTGCCGATATCCCGACATGCGCCAACGTAGAAGGAGGTGTGTGATGAACGGAATGAATGAATCCTGCAAGGGTGAGTCCGAGATTCGTCCGCGCTATGTGTGCTGCCATCCGAACCCCAAGGGAACGGGCGTGTCTGTGAAGTTCGAGCTGCATCCCGCACACGAATATGTGGAAGGGTCGATATTCGTCACGTTCGCACCTCAGAAGACACTCAGTTCATATGGAGAATTGGGAAAGATTCCGCCAACGTTCGACTGGAAAAACAGCATCACGGTTCGCCTTACGATCAACGAGATCGCTGAGATGCTTGAGGTGTTTCGTGGATACCGGGAGAAGATGGGAAGCGAAGGCAAAGGCCTTTTCCACACTTCTGAATGCGGAAACACTGTGATTACTCTTGAACATCGCCTCGAACCTGGGCCGGGCTATCTGTTCGGCGTGTCAAGGAAGTCTCCGGATGGCGAATTGCGCCGGATGCACATACTTCTGTCGATGAAGGAAACGATAGTCCTTTCGGAGGCACTTTCATCATCGATGCTGTATATGGCGTTTGGCATTCCGAAGGTTCTCTCCCGTCCAGAAAGGCGATCTGTGAAAGATAGCGCTGCAAACAACCGTTCAAAGGAAGTGGCATGAAGTGGTATGCGGCAAATCGCGCTCCGATAACGGAGCGGCATGTACAGGCGATCTGGTACGATCCTTCGCTTCGTCCGGCGCAGCTGCGCACTGTGCGCGGCTGCGAAGTCCGGGTTGTTGATCCTGGTGTCTGGAACCTTGAATCGGGACCGGATTTCCGTCATGCAGTTCTTGAGTTGGGGCGCGATCGCCGCAGTGTGGAGGGCGATGTGGAGGTGCATCTCAAGCCTTCGGATTGGACTCTTCACCGGCATGGTGATGATATCGACTACCGTAATGTGATAGCGCATGTGGTGTGGTATCAGGGCGATCCGCCGGATGGTCTGCCGCCTAGATGCGTCTCGGTGTGCATCGGGAACTTTCTTCGTGCGCGGAATGACTTTTCGCCGGACGAGATAGATGTTGCCGCCTACCCGTACGCCAAACTTCCTGCCACAGAAAGACCTTGCGAAAGGTTCTTTGGCAAGAACCCGGATTTTGGGCTTGAGATTCTTCGTGAGGCTGGATGTCGCCGTCTCTACATCAAGGCTCGCCGTCTGCAGAACAGGTTTCTGCGGACGGGAAATCCTGAGCAGGTGTTCTACGAGGAGATGTTCGCTGCGTTCGGATACGCGAAGAACTCGATTCCGTTCCGTGCGTTGGCAGAGCGTCTTCCTCTGGATGAACTGCCAGCAACGGAGGAACAGGCGCGTGAGACGCTGAACAGCGTAGCGTCGCTGGAGATCGAGTCTGTCCACCCTTGGCACAGGGCGAACGTGCGCCCCGGCAACAGGCCGGAGGTGCGCATGGCTGACGCGGCTGCTCTCTTCACAGGCGGCAAGCCGCATCATGCCGGAGCCCGGTTTCTTGCGGTTGTGATGGCCAACGTGATTGTTCCGTATGCGATGGCGCGCGGAGTTGTCAAAGAGGCGCCGCGTTGGCTGCCGCCGGAATGCATGAATTCCGTAACGAGGCTTGCTGCGTTCAGGCTTTTCGGGAGGGATCACAACCCTGCTCTCTATTCCGGAAACGGAATCCTGCTGCAGGGTCTCATTCAGATACATCGCGACTATTGCCTTGCGGCGCATCCCGACTGCTCCGCGTGCAGGCTGGTTGCGCAATTGAAGGACATGTGTCGGGAACAGGAGATTTGATATGTTTGATATGGAAGAGAATGAGAAGCTGCGACTCGCCAAATGCTATTCGGGCGCAGTTCATGGAGTAAGCGCCCGATCGGTTGAGATCGAGGTTTGTGCATCGGACGGTTCGCCGCAGTTCACGATTGTCGGATTGCCCGATACCGCCGTGAAGGAGGCGAAGGATAGGGTATCGACGGCTATCGGGAATTCAGGGTTCGCCAAGCCGGAGAGAAACATCACGGTAAACCTTGCGCCTGCAGATGTGAAGAAGGAAGGTCCGCTGTACGATCTTCCGATTGCGGTGTGTCTGCTTGCCGCCACGGACAAGGTGAAGTGCCGGGATCTTTCGGAATGGGGGATGGTCGGAGAGCTTGCGCTGTCCGGCGAAATCCGCAGGGTGCGGGGCGTCTTGCCGATTGTGATGGAGATGCGCCGCATCGGGAGAAAGGGCGTGTTGGTGCCCGTGGAGAACGCTGAGGAGGCCGCCATCGTGAATGGCATATCTGTATATCCCGTCAGGACGTTGCGTGAGGCACTCGATTTCCTTACAGAGGAGGTGAGAATAGCGCCTGTGTTTTCGGATCTGTCTCGTCTCGTCATGGCCGGACGCGATACGGGAGATGATTTCGCTGATGTTAAGGGACAGTATTTCGCGAAGCAGGCGATTGAGGTCGCCGTGGCCGGTGGACACAACCTGATGATGATAGGCTCTCCCGGTTGCGGTAAGACGATGCTTGCAAAACGTATCCCGTCGATTTTGCCGCCGCTGAGCGTTGAAGAGGCGCTTGAGGTCACCCGGATACATTCGGTTGCCGGAGTGCTCAAGCCCGGTCAGCCGCTCATGGTGCATCGTCCTTTCCGCGCTCCGCACCATACGGCTTCTTCTGCCGGGCTGCTCGGCGGCGGCACCCATCCGCAACCGGGAGAGGTTTCGCTGGCTCACAGGGGAGTGCTGTTTCTGGACGAGATGCCGGAGTTCAGCAGACACGCCCTTGAGGTGATGCGTCAGCCGCTTGAGGATGGCCACGTTGCGATTTCGCGTGTCTCCGGCACATGCGACTATCCAAGCCGTTTCATGCTTGTTGCGGCGATGAACCCATGTCCGTGCGGATACTGGGGTGATGCGCATCGGGAATGCAGATGTTCGCGTACGAAACGCATGGAGTACCGCAACAGGGTGTCAGGGCCATTGCTGGATAGAATAGACATCCAAATCGAGGTTACTCCGGTTTCATACGAGGAGCTTGCGGAACTTCCCACTGGTGAACCTTCGTCTGCCATACGGGAACGTGTGGTTCGCGCACGTGAGATTCAGAGGCGTCGCTTCGCCGACGATCCGGAGGTGTTCTGCAACGCCGAAATGCGTTCAAGGGACATCGCCCGCTATTGCAGGCTTGACCGTTCTGCCCAGGAGATGCTTCGGGCCCGTCTGAGCCAGCTCGATCTTTCGGCGCGTGCGTACGACAGGGTGTTGAAGGTGTCGCGGACGATTGCGGATCTTGACGGACGTGACGCCGTCTCCGAAAGTGACGTAAACAGGGCGGCGGGATGGCGTGCCCTGGACCGCAATTACTGGACGTAGGACGATGGTAAAGGCAAACTGGACAGCGCTTCCGATCGTTTTTGTCGCCGCGGCTTTGGTCGCAGGGGAAACGCTTGGTTTTGCGTTGCCCTGTTTTGCCGTATTGTGGGCTTGGACTCTGCTTCTAGTGATTCTGTTGACATGCATTCATGTAGGATGTGGTTTGTCGTGCAGAGTTCACTTGATAGCATTTATGGTTGGAGTTGCCCTTGCCTGGCATTCGGAGACTGAAAGGTTGTCTGTTGAAGAGTATTCGAAGTCAATGCCGCCGGGTGGCGGTGCACCTGTTTTTCTGCTTAAGGTCGAGGGTGACGCGTCATGCCGGATTGACAGGAAAGGATGTCGTATGGCAAGTTTCAATTCATGGATGAACAATGTTCCGGTGAAGGTGATTGCTCCATTGCCTGATGGAGTGACAGTGCCGAAAGATGGAGAATTGTGGCGTTGCTCCGGATGGCTTGCACTCCGTAAGAATTCCGCCAGCCGTTATTCAAGAAGGAGTCTGTGGGTTACGAAGGGCAATGTTTTCGAGAAGGTGGAAGATTCGGAACCATGGTCGTCAGGATCGCTTTACCGCCGTCTTTCCGGTGCGTTGTCGCGTAGGGTGGCGAAGGGACTTGGATGGTCGGATGAGCTTGCATCATTCGGGAATGCGATGCTTCTTGGCCGACGTGATGGAATACCTTATGGAAGGCTTGCGGTCTTTGCCGCCGCAGGCACGATTCACGTGTTTGCGATATCGGGGCTTCATGTGATGCTGATAGCGGCCATGCTCACAGGATTTCTGAAGTTTCTTGGGCTCACTGTGCGAATGGGCGCTGCTTTTGCGATACCTGTGCTCTGGACGTATGTGATGCTTATCGGTTTTCCGGCAAGCGCGGTTCGCGCTGCCGTGATGACATCGCTCTATCTTGCGGCACATCTTTTCGGAAGACGTCCGGATTCGCTTGCTGCATGGGGGATGGCGGTGATTCTGATCTGTGGTTTGTCGCCGAAGATGATACTGAATGTGGGATGTGTCCTATCGTTTGCGGTGATGCTTGGGATAGTCCTGTGGCTTAGATGGTCCGCGCAATTTGCGTCTCCTGCAGACTGCCTGTTGAGGTTTGCCTCTGTAGAGTCTGCTCTTGGTGGGGGATGGCGCAAGGTGGTTGCGCTTTGGCTGTACAGGAAATCATCATGGATACTAGGAGCGTTGGGGATATCGTTTGCCGCATGGGTTGCAGGGGCACCGATCGCGGCGCGGGTGTTTGAACGTTTGTCGTTGGGGAGTATGGCCGTAAATGTTGCGATTGTCCCTTTGGCGGGGATGGCTGTGGGTTTTGCGGTGTTTGGTGTGGCGGCGTCCTTTGTGTCCCTGCATCTTGCGGTGTTCTTCAACAATCTAGCGGCGCTCAGCATCTATATTATGCAATGGCTTTCGGAGATGGTCGTAAAACTGCCCGGTTCATGTGTGGACACATTGCCATGGAGCTGGTGCGACTGTGCGATGTGGTACATTGCGTGGATCATGTTTTTTGCGTTGCTGTCGAGGCATCTGCCGCGACGGGAGCGCATATCGGTAAAGGAATGGGAGGATGAAAATGATTAGAGCGCTCATTGAAAGAATTCTTGGCGATGAACATCCTGTCGCTGTACGGAACACAAACGCCAGTGTCCGGCGTGGTTGCTGGGGGGAGGATGTCGCCGCTGCGCATCTGCAGCGAATAGGTTGGCGGATCATTGGGCGGAATGTGAGACCATGCCGTCGGGACAGACGTTGCGAGCTGGACATTGTCGCATATGTTCCTGCTGAACGGCAGATTGTGTTTGTGGAGGTGAAGACCCATAAAAGACATTCGTCCTATGCGGGCAGACTTTGGGCGATTGACCGTAGGAAGAAGTCGAACCTGCTCAGGGCGAGCGCAAATTGGCTCATGGCGCGCAAATGGCATGGGAATTGCAGGTTTGATGTCATTGAAATATATGGTGAGCAGGGTGGGGTAAATCCGCCGGAGATAGATCATATCATGAACGTGAAACTTTTCCCTTCCAACTGGCGGTTCTGGTGATAGAGGTCGATTTTGCACAAATCGAGCGGCCCATCTGAAGAGCAACGCGACGGGAGATGTATTTTGGTATTGTGCCAATGGCGATTTCATCTTCCGCTACGACCTCAAATCAATTGCCACAACGAATGAGGCCCATTCTCGAAGGAGGAGATAGGCGCGAGAAATTCAGCGTTGGGTGTTCTGATTGATGGTTTGCTGTTTTACATTTTTCGACGTCAGTGTGAAATGGAAAGTGGTATAACTATTGGCGATGAGGCTTTGTCAAGGCAGTAATGTGGTTGTTGAAAACCGGAAGTGAAATGGATTCCGGATGCCGTGCTTTGGCCCGCTTTTTTTTTATTTATTTTGCATGCATTTGAAAATCTGAATCAGTATTATTCGTCTCGTTTCTGACAGATGGGTGAAGTCGGGAATCTTGGCCGATCTTTGAAATAGGCGGGCGGTCCCATACGTCCGCCGCCGGAATATGCAATCTTTCATATTGGGCTTTTGACCGGGCGCTTGCCGGGTTTAGGTGTCAGGCCGGATATGTGCACATGGCGATGGAATGTCGCAGGAGTGTGCCGGGATTTGTGTTTTGGGCTTGGCGCTTGGCTGCGTCATGGTTGAAACATTTATCGCGGCACACCATGTTTTTGTCGCGCCGGATGTGGATGTGCCAAACATAAAAAGGCGCGGAGAAGGAGAGTGCATATGGGTAACGTCATCGAACCGATTAAAGAGGGGCCTCAAGCTCTGGAGAACGGCATGTCGCCGTTCAAGGGCTTGAAAGGGCTCCTTTGGGGTTTAACGCTTCTGCTGGCGCTTTGTACGGAGGCGAGGCACTACGAGGTGGACGGCATCGAATGGAACTACAGGATCGGAGGCAGTAAAAGAGCCGAGATAAAAGCGGTGAGCAAAACAACGCCGGCCATTGATAAGGAGACAAGAGGTTTTGTGACGGTTCCCTCAAAGATAAGCAATTATACCGTTTCTCGCATCGGACACAACGCATTCAGTAATTGCCGGAGGATTACGGGGATAGCCATTCCTCGCAGTGTGATTTACATAGGGACAAATGCGTTCTACAAATGCAGATCGCTTAAAGAGGTTACGATTGGCGGGCGGATAAAGGAAATAATGGCAGGCACATTTGACGGGTGCGGTTCGCTTGAACGCATTTCATTCACGAATTCCGTGAAGAAGATAGGGGCGAGGGCTTTTGACAATTGTAAATCGCTTGTTGATATCGGGATGCTGGATAATGTTGAAAGCATCGGGGAAAATGCATTCCGCTATTGCAACTCCCTTACGGACGTCATACTGCCGGAAGGATTGGAAAGCCTGGGGAAATGCGCATTTTTCGGATGCGAATCCCTTGCTTCGGTGTTGATACCGGACAGTGCGACGGATATCGCGTTGGACGCCTTCTACCTGTGCAATTCGCTTGTGTCGCTGGAAGTTGGCGAAGGCAATCCGGTCTATTCATCCCGCAACAACATCCTCTGCAACAAAGACGGCCCGCAACGGCTTGCTGTGCAACAAAAGCGGCACGGAAGTTGTGTTCTGTCCAGAAGGCCTGAAAGAGGTTACAATTCCGGATGGGGTGGTTGGAATTTCGTCAAAGGCGTTTGGATACAATAAGAATATCGAAAAGATAGTCATTCCCGACAGTGTCGTCTACATTGGCTTATTTGCTTTTAGTCTTTGCGACGCTCTTGTTGAAGTATATGTTTCGGAGCGCTATTCAGGGCCTATGGATGTATTCCCGAATACGGCGACAATCATTCGATATTCACCGGTGTCCTCAGTGGCTGATGATGCGGTTCAGGCGCAATCGCGCATAATTGATGCGATGGATGAATACACAGATGTCAAGCTGGTGGAATGCGTATCCAATGAGACGCAATACGTGGCATTCAGAAAGTGGTTGAATAGCCGTTCCGATAGGTTCACCCAGTGGTTCAAGGATTCTCCAAATGCGAAGTTTGCATATATCCTTGATGCATATTCTACTTTTGCCTCCTTGCCAAGAAGCGAAGACCTCAAGATTGATGGATTTGAACGCGGCTCGGGGTCGGACGATTTCAGTCTTTCCGTATTGGTGGGTGGCATATATGTTGGAGACAGGGCGTTGCCTGAGAATCTGGATATGCTGTTTGGGGTTGAGGGTTCTGATGAGTTGTCTTCCGGAGGATTCTCGTCTGGCAATGTGAAAGTTGAGTTCGGCACTCCGTCGGACGGCAAGGTGAAGATCAAGGCTACACCCAGAGATGGGGCGGCCAAGAGCTTCTTCTTCCGGGTGAAGATGAAATGATTGATTGACGGCAGCTCATTGCCGTGTTCCCGTTCTGGCTTCAACCGCTGTTCCGGTCTCAGCCGCCGGTGCGGTTCCCGTGGGGCGACGCGATCTGCGTCGCCCCTTTTTGATTCTGCTGCATGCTCGCAATTATCTCGAAATTGAATTTTTATCTAAGCTTAATGAATGAGAATTCACTTCGGA
>JAFXEA010000045.1 GCA_017521065.1 Kiritimatiellia bacterium
ACACCTCCGGCAACGGCAAGGGACAGATCAAAACCGAGAAGCGTCAGTCGGGATTGCTCACGCAGTACACCTACGACAGTCTCGATCGCGTGATCTCCGAGACGCGCTCAGGTCCCGACATGATGACGGAGATGACGACCTACGACTACACTCCGGTCGATCCCTCCGATCCAGTCCTTCCCGTCGACACGCGTCCGCGCACAGTCGTGAAGAAGCTCAACAACATCGAGTGCGAGCGCACGTACTACGTTTATTCGCCTTTCACCAACATCGTCGAGCGTGTGGGAACCCAGGGCGCGGCCTTTGGCGGCACCAACGACCTCCGCACAGTGACTGCGTTCTATCCCGCCGTTGCAAACGATGTCCGCTCCGGCCTCGTCGCCTCCATCCGCCATGAGGAGAGCAAAGTCGACGTCTACGACTATTCTCTCGTCTCAAACCTTTGGGTTGAAACTGTTACCTACCTCCACGAACAATCTCCTTCTCCCATCTCCGGCAAGACGACCCGCGATATCACGCTCACCAATGCCCGCGGCGAAATTTCTGAAACGCGCACCGAGGCGTTCATTGATGGAATTTGGTATACTATTGCCCGAAACCGCATGACATACAACGAACAGGGCAAGCGCACGTCTGTAGAAAACCTCGCCGGTCAGGTCACGACCACGGCGTGGGACTGCTGTCATAAAGTTTCGGAAACCGGGCCCGACGGTTCTACGACGACCTGGGACTACGACGACGAAGGGCGCGTAATAGCCTCCTCGCGCCTTATTCCTCTCGACATGACCAATGTCACTTGGCTCACCACTTGCTATCGCTATGACGACCTTGGCCGCCAAGTCGCTACATGGCAAACCAACCTTGCGGCCCATGTCGGTCTGCCTGCAACCCGCACCCGCTACGACGTCCTCGGTCGCGTCATAGCCCGCATCGACCAGCTCGGCAACACGACCACGACGACCTATAGTCCTGATGGACGGACTGTGTCCGTCCATAACCCCAACACCTCAACCCGCGTCACAGCCCGCTCCGCCTCTGGTGACACGCTCTCCATTACCGGTACCGCCGTAACCCCAGAGTTCCACACCTACGGAATCCTTCCCGACGGCACTCGCTGGTCGCGCGCCGTCCAAGGCGAAACAGCTTCTTCGCCTCGCTTCACCAAGCGCTGCGAAAACCTTCTTGGCCAGACCATCCGCGAAGAGCGCTCCGGCTTCCAGGGCGCCGTGCTCGCAACCACCCACGCCTACGACGCGTTCGGCCGACTCGTCTCCACTGCTGCCGACTACGAGCCAACAACCGACTATACCTACGACACACTCGGCAACCGAATCGCGAAAACGAGTAGAACGGGCGGCTCGCCCGTTCAATGGCGCCGCACATCGACTGAATCTTCTTTTAGTCTTGATGGCGCCACCGTCTGGCTCACCCAAACCAACACCGTATCCTGCTCCGATTCCGCCATTGCCCCGCTCGTCTCTTCTTCTGCACGCCAGCTTACAGGCCTCACCGCTACGCGTCCCGCGCGTTTGCGCTCCTTTGACGTCCGCGGCAACATAACCGAAAACGAAACCCTGGTTGATTCATCGCTTGTCACCTCGCGACAAACCGTCCCCTACGCGACCAATAAGCCGTTGTCTCTTTCCCGCTACGGAATCTCGCTGAAGAATGTTTCGGTTTCAGCTGTCACCAACACCGTTGTCTACGATTGTCTCGGTCGCCAGATTGCCCACACCGATGGACGCGGCAACACCAGTCACACTGAATACAACGCTCTCGGCCAGCGTTCTGCTTCAATTGATGCACTCGGCTACCGCACATCCTACGCCTACGACCAGTTTGGAAATCTTGCCTCCGTCACTGATCCTCTTGGCAACGCTACGGTCTACGAATACGACCTTCGCGGCCGTAAGACATACGAGGGCGGTGCAACATATCCAGTCCGTTATACCTACGACATCTTTGGCAATAAGACGACTATGATGACATATCGCAACGAATCGCTTGGTCCCGATTCTGGCGATGTCACTACTTGGCTCTACGATGATGCATCTGGCTGCATGACGAACAAAGTCTATGCCGATGGCAAGGGGCCATCCTACAGCTACACTTCCGATGGCAAGCTCTCTTGCCGCACGTGGGCGCGCGGCATCGTAACCGACTACTCCTATGACGCATGGCGTAGCCTCACCAACACCGTCTACTCCGACGGGACTCCAACAGTTTCTCTCGCCTATGATGCGTTTGGCCGCCAGACCGAAGCGCATGATGCTGCAGGTGTAACGACATTTGCCTATGATGATTTCGGCTCGCTAACCAATGAAACCGTGATTGGCGTCGCCGGAACAAATACCATCATACGCCATTGGGATAACTATGGCCGCACGACGGGATATTCATTGGTAGGGCTGGCAGACACCTGCCAGCCGCAGCGCCAGTCCACCCTCGCCTACGACCCTGCCAATGGTCGGCTTGCGACGATGCAGGCTTCTGGAAGTGAAACGCCGTTTGCATGGAACTATCTTGACGGCTCTGACCTCAAATCCTCTCTTGCTTATCCCAATGGCCTCACGGCTTCATGGACTTATGACGCCAAGGGGCAGTTGCTTCAGGTCTGTAACGCAACGCCAACCAACATCATTTCGCAGTACGACTACACATACGACGCCTCTGGTCGCCGCGTCAATGTTTCCAAGACTGGAACAGCATTTACGCAAGACGACACTATCGCCTACGGCTACAATGCTCGCAGCGAGCTGACCAATGCTGTTGCCGCCGTTGATTCAGACTATCGTTACGCCTACCACTATGACGACATCGGCAACCGCGAGACATCAAGCGAGCGTGGCACGAACTCTGTCTACGCAACTAACCAGCTCAACCAGTACGCGGCGGTTGATGGCTTCACTCCTCAGTTTGACGACGACGGCAATCAGACTCTCGGCAAGACAGCAACCGGAATCTGGTCCGTCAACTACAACGGCGAAAACCGACCAATCCTTTGGGAATGTGTAGCATCCGACTCAAACACTTCAAACTCAAACGCTCAAACACTTATCTCAATGACCTATGACCGCATGGGCCGCCGCGTGACGAAGAACGGCCAGCGATTCGTGTACAACGGCTACCTCCAGATAGCAAAGTTTGAACTATCTTCAATCAACTCACAACTTACAACTCATGACTCACAACTTTTCATCTGGGATCCGACCGAGACTGTTGCGACTCGCCCACTTGTATGGTTCGGCGACGCATTTGTCGTGTACTACACGCATGATGGCAATAAGAACGTGAGTGAAATTTTGGATGATGTCAGCGGTGTATGTGAACATAGCGAATATGCGCCATTTGGTGCCTTACATGCCCATTACAAAACTTTTACAACTGTGAATCCGTGGCGATTCTCAAGTGAATACGCCGAAACCGATACAGCGACGGTGTATTACAACTATCGCCATTTCGTGCCAGAAGGGGGAAGATGGGTAAGTCGAGATCAAGCGTCAGATGAATTTCAAACGAAGGCGTATTTGTATTTGAATAATAATGTAGGTGTGCAATTTGATTTGTTGGGTTTGTTTAGTGCTGTAGAGGCACGTTCTGAATGCCAGGACGTAATCAATCAGAAAAAAGGACGGGCTGGCTGGATTACCCATACAGGCCAGGGGGAGGTTGTGGGTTATCGAGAATGTTACAAGAAGATTGTTGACGCAATCGGATACGAGCCGTTAAGCACGGTGTGGAGTCAGTTTGGGAATGAGTGCCCACGCCCCAAAATTCAATGCGGTTGTTGCAGTTGGTCTGAGAAAAAAGGAGAAGGATATACCTTCACTCTTGGCAAATACGTGCACGAGAATAGGACTGTAACGATTTGCTGGAATAATCTTAAAAGATTTAGGCATGGGAATGAAAATGAAATGAATAAACTTCTTACGCATGAACTAACCCATGCGTTGCAATCATGTAAGGGTATGCCTGGTGGATGTGGTGGAAGTCTGAAAAAAGAGATTGAAGCTAGGATTTGTTCAGGTGAATGTTCTGACTTTGATGGATGTTTTAAAGCGGCGATTAAGAGTAGCTGCGGATATCATTGTACCGAATCTCGACAAATAACTGATGCCTTGTATAACGATGTTAAGAGATGGTATGATTTAAAGATGAGCAAGCCGGGTGAGAAAGGCGACTTTTGTAAGTTCTATCCATGAAAACCTTGGAGGATGTGGCAATGCTAAAGACTCTCATAACAGCTTCTCTATATGTCGGCACATTGTTTGTTAGTGTTGATGCCGTATGCGACGAAATATATGAGGTTTATATGGTTGAGAGGAATCTTTCGGTTGATGAAGCCAGAAAGTATGGTATTGAAATTTCAGGGTTTGACGTTGGCAAGGATGGTGTTGAAATTTATGTGAAGTGTACAAATAGTGTTAGCGAGCGCTTGTGCGAGTCGATTAAGTTGCTCAGGACAGAGTTGTATTCTGCGGATGTAAGCATTGGTGATGTTGTCACCAGTCTTGCCATCCCTAGACATGGAAGCGAGTATTCTTGGCATGTTACTATACCTCGAGAGTCGATTGCTCAATCGAAATTGTTTCTATGTTATGGGTACAGTCAGGAGTATATTCAATTTTCCATCGGCTTGGACAAGGTGTTATGTTCTCAAAAGGAGGTAATAGCTAACGCTAGCTGTGTGTCTGACATTCCTCGTCTTGCCGTTCCTCCTGAGGGCGTGGCGTTCGGCGAGATTGCCGCAGGCGAGGCCGCGTCGAAGTCCATCGCGTTGCGCAACGTCTCATCCTCGCCCGTCGTCGTCTCGCAGGTGAAGGGCTGTTGCGGCGCGGATGCCGCGCTCTCGGCTATGCGCATCGAGCCAGCGGCAGTCGTGACACTCTCGGTTTCGCTTAAGGCCATGCTCCCGGGCGAGTTCTCGAAGCATGTCCAGATTCTCTGCGACGACCCTGAAAGTCCGGTAATCAACATTCCCGTTGCCGGCACCGCCGTGGAGGGCGGGGCGCCGTTCGTCGGCTCGCGCTTCACATTGCCCGCCGTCCTCCTTGCCGGAATCGCGGACGGATTCAATCCCTGCGCCTTCTCGATCGTCATCGTCCTCGCTGGCGTCCTCGCCGTCGGCGGACGGCGCAGGCGGGCGAGGCTCGTCGGCGGCGTGGCGTTCTGTGTCGGATCGTACCTCACCTACATGGCGATGGGACTCGGACTCCTCAAGGCGATAAAGGCGCTCGACTCCCTCCGCGTCGTCTACGACGTCGTAATGCTCGTCCTCGCCGCGTCGCTCTTCGTCCTCGCGTTCCTGAGCTTCCGGGACGCCTTCCGCTATCGCCGTGAGCGGACGCCCAAGGCGATCACGCTCCAGCTTCCGGACAAGGTGAAGCGCCTCATCCGCGCGGTCGCGGAGGCGAGCTGGAGCGGTCCGGCGGTAGTCGTCGCGAGCCTTGGGTGCGGATTCCTCGTGACGCTCCTCGATTCGCTCTGCACGGGGCAGATATACGTCCCCGTCCTCGCGCTCATCTCCCGCGAGCCGGGCGCGTGGCGCTCATTCGCGCTGCTCGCCCTGTACAATCTCGCGTTCATCGCCCCGCTGGTGGCGGTCTTCGTCCTCGCGGCGAAGGGCGCCGACTCCGAGCGCATGTCCCGCTGGTCCAAGCGCAACGTCTTCCCCTCCAAGCTCGGACTTGGCATGATATTCGCCGTTCTCGGGATCCTGCTCCTCATTCCGGTCGTTAGCCCAGGATATAGCCTTACAGGGTCGGACCCTTCTATATAAGCTATACTGTATATGCTTGATTCCATGGGGACTGTGTCGTGTGCCGTGCGGCGAAATTCTCGAAAAAAAGACCGAGGCGTTCATCGACGGAATTTGGTATACTATTGCCAGAAACCGCATGACATACAACGAACAGGG
>JAFXEA010000046.1 GCA_017521065.1 Kiritimatiellia bacterium
CATGAACACGAAGGGTACGCCGCCTGAGGATGGTGTCGATGTCGAGCCGAACAAGCCCGGCGAGCTGCTTACCAATGTCATCCTGCGCAACTGCGTGTCGGAGAACAACGCCGGCAAGGGCTTCGAGGCGGCGCTTTCGAAGCTGCGGAAGGGGACTCCGGTGTCGGTGCGATTTGAGAACTGCCGCTCTGTCGGCGACCGGTGGGGAGCGAAGATCCGAACGAAAGTCCATCCGTCGAAGGGTGACTATCCGACGGGCAGTGTTGTCTATGACCGCTGCACGTTCGAGCGCACGGAGTTCGAGGCGATCACGATCCAACAGGTTCCGGAACAGGCGTTCGAGATGCGGTTCGACAACTGTCGGTTCGAACGGATCGGTGAGAAGAACCGCCAGTCGCCGCTTGTGAGACTCTGTTCGGTGTACGAGGGGGATCCGCCGCCGGTTCTGCCGACGTTTACGGGACTTGAATGGCCCGATCGGGGAAGGCAGGCGCTTTACGAATACACGGACATGAACTTTTCGGAGCGTGGGGAGATGGCGTTGCCGCTCATGGACGTGAACCTGGATGGGGTCCGTGTGGTCGATGAGTCGAAGGGCCGGTTCGTCGCGCTTGATCCGCTGCCTGTAGTCGGTATCGCGCGGTATTATGTTTATGCAGAAGGAGCGCGGGAAATCAGACTGTCCGCGAAGCAGGTGCCTGTCGGGGAGACGGGCCCGGTGACGGGAAAGGTGGAAGTCGTTTCCGCTGACGGCATCAAGGTCGCAGAGCTTGAAATGCCCGGCTTCGAGGAGAAGGTCCTGATGTTCAGGGCACCGGCCGCTGGATTTTACAGGCTCGTGTTTGAGTCCGGCAAGAACGCGTTGGCGTTGACGGGGACAGACGTTCCGGTGGCGTTGGATACGTCGCGGAACAGGAAGTTAGGAACGGTCATCCGGCAGGTCGTCACAGTCTATGGCGCTCGCGGCTCTGTTTACGTGCCGGTTCGTGCCGGCAAAAGGGTTGAGTTCCGGATGGGCGGCTCTGGCGCAAGTATGACCTGCGCGACAGAGAAGCCGCTTGGGGTGACAATCCTCGATCCGACGGGAAAGAAAGCCTTTGCCAACGACAGGGTGATTTCGGTCGTGCGATTTCTGACGGAACCGACGAGGAGAGACGGTGTCTGGGAAATCCAACTTGAGTCACAGCTGGGCGGTAATTCCCGCCATGAACTCGCAGGTGTGAACCCCTTGCTGTTTCTGACAAAGGAGAAGGTATGGTATGATGCAGCCGAAAGATAAGGGAAAGTAGGGTCTCCTTCAGAATAACTGGGGTCAGCAACTGTAAATTTAAATCATTAGCATCCCATTAAGGAGCTTGTTAAGGAGCTTGTGGGGACAGACCCTGCTTGCGATGGTGAAAATCTTTGGTGAACAGGCGGCTGTTTTGAGAGATATGGTTACTTCGCGGAGGTGAAGATTTAGTTGGAGTTTCGGACTTACAAAGCAAGGAAACGAAACATGAGTGTTAAAGTGAACTGGAAAGAGCTGATGCGCCAGCTAGGGGTCAAGTGACCCTCGTGGCAAGGGTCAAGTGACCCTTAGGGCAAAGGTCAAGTGACCCTCATTGCAAGTTTGGGTAAGTATTAATGCTGAGGGCGCAACCAACCATTTCATCTAATATTTAATATTTCATCATGTGGTATAATATGCGCAAATGAAACCGATAGCGACATCTACGAGCGATTTTGCCACCCTTATCAGGAAGGGCGGCATTTACGTTGACAAGACGGCGTATTTCCACCGTCTTGTCTCCAATGAGATGAACAATCTCCTCTTTCTCGCCCGTCCGCGTCGGTTCGGGAAGTCGCTCATGATCACCGCCCTGAAAGAAATCTTCTCAGGGCGGCGTGAGCTATTTGAGGGACTTGCCATCTCCAAGACGGACTGGAAGTGGGAGAAGTGGCCGGTAATCCATTTCGAGTTTGCAGATGTCGATACAACGAGCATTGAGTCGTTTGAGCGCGAGTTTGCAGTACATGTGAAGGGGCGTCTCGCGAATACGGATTATGTTTATGACGACTCAATGTCTCCGGCGGCAAATTTCGGTGCTGCGATAGATTCACTTTCTAAAGCCAATGGCGGCAACGGGGTTGTTGTTCTAATCGACGAATACGATGCACCAGTTTCCCACGCGCTTGACGACATTGCCAAGGCTGAGGCGATCCGTTCCCGCATGGGAGCGTTCTTCAGCATGATGAAAACGCGCACCGGTGCGATACGCTTTCTTATGATGACGGGAGTATCGAAGTTTACGAAGATGTCCGTGTTCTCCTGCCTCAACAACATCGTCGACATTTCGATGCGTAAGGAATGTGCGACGATGCTCGGCTATACAGAGGAAGAGCTTGAGGCGAACTTCGAAGATCATCTGCGTGAACATGCCGAAATAATGGGTAAGGCTTACGAAGATTACCGCGCTGAGATGAAGCGTTGGTACAACGGTTTTCGCTTTTCGCATATCAATCCGGCAACGGTGTACAATCCGATTTCCGTTGCGCTTACTTTGGATGCGAAAGAACCTTATTTTCGAGCCACCTGGTCATCGACAGGTCGCCCGTCGTCGCTTATGAACTATCTTAAGCGTTCGGAAATGCTGGCAATAGATCCGGATAAAACTCAGTTTGTCTCTGAACAGGAATTTGATGTTACAAATCTTGCCGACCTGAAGCCAATCGGTATGCTCTTTCAGACTGGCTATCTTACGATCAAGGATTATTCGGACGGTTTTTATACGCTTTCAGTTCCTGATGAGGAGGTGCGGCGGGATCTTAATATCCTTATGGCTGGCGTTGCTGCTGAAAAAGATGTAGCGTGGGCGGCAAGCTTGGGAGCAAAGCTCCGCGCCGGTGTATTCTCAGACTTCTTCCTCGGGCTCAAGTCGCTCTATGCGGCAATGGCCTACGGCTCGACGGAAGCAACCGTTCACGAAAACTCCTACGCCCGTTGCCTTTCGTTCCTTCTTGCCGGAAGCGGCTTCCGTTTCACGATGGAGGATATGCAGGCGAACGGACGCGCAGATATCGTGGCAAGCCATGTAAACGGCGTTTTCATTTTCGAACTTAAGGTTGGCGAGCCGGTAGACAGGGCGTTCAAGCAGATTCGCGAGAAGAATTATGCCGCGCCCTATCTTGCTTCGGGGCTTCCGATTCATCTCATCGGCCTTTCCTTCGACCCTGAAACCCGCCAGCTTGTTGATGCAGTGGCGGAAGAGTTCAAGTAGAGTTGTAAAGCAGGTGTATAAATGAAACCGATTGAATTCAAAGATAAGACTGTAGTCATTACCGGAGCAGGAAGCGGTATGGGGCTTCTCGCGGCGAAAGAGTTTGTGCGCACAGGTGCGGCTGTCGTGATGTGCGACATCAATGAAGATTCGCTTAAACAGGCGGTCAAGGAAGTCGGTTCTGTTGGCTGCGGCAGGACATATTCGCTTGTTGTGGACGTGCGTAACTATGCCGATGCAGAGAAGGCGGCCGCCCTTGCGCTTGAAAAGACGGGGCGTATCGACATTGTGATTCCCTTTGCCGGCGGGTATGAACCGCGCATGTGCCAAAGTATGGTGCCGTTTTTTGAACAGCCCGTTGAAGTGCTGGACTGGGGTATCGACGTAAATCTCAAGGGCGCGATATATTTTGCCCGCGCATGCATGCCTGCGATGGTGAAGGGCGGAAACGGCGGTGTCATCTGCTGTATCGGCTCGACTTCCGGATTCGAGTGCGATGCGAAAGGGGCTATGTACGGCACGGCGAAGTCGGGTCTCTTCACTTTTGTGAAAGGACTCGCTCTTGCAGGCGCACCATATGGCATAAGGGCATTTTGCGTAACGCCCGGTCCTGTAATGACTCGTCCGGGCATGGCGGGCATGAAGACGCTTCTTGATACGCAGGCGGAGCCGCAGGAACTCGTCGATTACATTCTCTACCTCTGTTCTGAAAACGGCCGATGCGTGACCGGGTCCAACCACATTATGGACTGCGGCCGCCTCACAATGAAGCCGCAATAAAGCGATTTTCTGGAAAATGAAGGGCTTGAACCGTGGATTCTTTGCGGATCGTACGGTGTGGGAGTCGTGATTTTGTTTACAGAAAACCTGTTACAGCATTGTTGTAATGAGTGTAGTTTGGTAGAATATCAGGCATGAGAAATGTTGCGGCAGATTGATAAGTAATTGGAGATCGTCTGACAATTGGAAATGCTTCAAAACATATTCAAAAAAAAAATCTGTAAATCACAACTTATAAGGAGGTGGACGATGAGAACTTTGTTAATTATCATGATGGCGGCGTTTTGTGCGGCAAATACTTGTGCTGCGGCGGAAGGCATGGATCTTTATCTTTTGGTCGGACAGTCCAATATGGCAGGGCGCGGTGTTTTGACGGATTCCAACCGAGTCAATGCCGACAGGGTGTTCAAACTTGATGCAAATGGGGAATGGCAGCGGGCGGAAGAACC
>JAFXEA010000499.1 GCA_017521065.1 Kiritimatiellia bacterium
AAGAGATCCTGTCAATTTTGCCGGGCAAGTGGTCTGCGGATTCCGAGACGCGCAAACTGCTGGCGACGGAATTGAGCTGGCCTTCAACGAACGACCCCGACAAACATTGTTTTACGATTGATCCAGCGGGATCGGTTGTCTCCAGGGTTCCAGAGGATTATCGAAGCGCATTTTGCCGAGACAACCCCTGGCGAAACGGAGACAAGTTCGCGATCTGGAAACTACATCGAAAAGGTGAGTTGGAATTGAAGTGGAACGCCAAAGAGCAAGAGGGTTGGTTGTGGGCGGTCCGCCTTATTCGGACGATCCCTCTGACTAAAAGCAAAGGCGAGTACAGTATCCAAGATGAATACTATCTTGGCGAAGATGAGAAAGGCATCTATCTTTCTCCGGGATTCCACTGTGAATTTATCGGTCCTGAGATAACGCTAAAATTCCGCAAGGTGACGAAATAAAGCATTTTAAGTGGGGAACAAAAATGAAGAAGCAGGAAACTGGCAACATCCTCTGCGGGCTCGTCGGCGCAAACTCGTCCACGAACGGCGAATACGAGGCGTCGTGGCTCTTCCCGCTCTTTGACCACGAGAAGCGCGCGGACTTCGACGAAAAGCTTGCGGTGTTCCCTGGCTTCACGTACGACTCGAAGACGAACGGCTACGTGAAGACTTCGCTTCTTTGGCGGCTCTTCCGCTACGAGAACGATCCGGAGAAGGGCTGCAAGGTTGATTTCCTCTTCGTGCCGGTCTGGAGGTGAATCGGGCACGCAAAAAGGTGTAATGAGGTATTTCCCATCGGGGATGAAATGACATGAAGACCAATTACCATACTCACACGACATGGTGCGACGGAAAGGATTCGCCGGAGACCGTGGTGCTTGCGGCGATTGAGAAGGGGTTCGGTGCCATCGGATTTTCGTCACACGCCATGTTGCCCGAAGACGACACGTCTTGGGTGCTGACGCCCGAAAAGGCGCCGCGTTATGCGGCGGAGATCCGCACCCTCGCGAAGAAGTACGAGGGACGTATCCGCATATTGTGCGGCGTTGAGGCGGACTACGTGCCAGGCGGTGCAACGCCTGACCGGCGCGCGTACGCCGCCATCTCGCCCGACTACATCATCGGGTCCGTTCATTTCGTCGTCGCCCCTGACGGTGCGCGCGTCTGCGTGGACGAATCACCTGAGTCGCTTGAGGACGGCATTCGCCGTCATTTCGACGGCGATGCCGAGGCGTATCTGCACGCCTACTTCGCGCAGGTGCGCGAAATGCTTCTCTCATGCGACTTCGATGTCGTCGGGCATCTGGACCTTGTGCGCAAGTTCAACACGCGCCATCCGTACTTCGACGAGACCGCGCCGTGGTATCTCGCCGAACTCGACCGGACGGCGGACGCCGTGTCGGCGAGCGGGAAGATCGCCGAAGTCAACACGGGCGCGATCTCGCGCGGCTGGCTTGACGACGCCTATCCGTCCGCCGCCTTCCGCGACCGGCTACGTGCGTGCGGCGTGAAGTTCATCTTGAGCGCGGACGCCCATGCCGCAGATGCCATCGACTGCGCTTTTGACCGATTCGGCGACTGCGAGGTGTTCCTGCCGTCCCCCCTTGCTCCAGGACGTGCAATCAATGCGTGCGCATGAAAGTGTTGCCAATGTGAAAGTGTTGCCAATGGCCAATGACCAGTTCCAATGATGTTTAGCCGCAAAGGACGCAAAGAACGCAGAGATAGGAAAACGGCCTTCCGTCAAGATGGAGAAGGTCAATCATCTAAAACGGCAGACAGCCTAAGTTAGCTGTTGGATTCTGCTATTTGTTATCCCATGGTGAGTAGATGAAGAGCCCTATCTCCACGACAGTTTTTTGCTCTTCATGTTTCATGTTTTTCGCCTTCTTTGCTTTACCGAGCGGTAATATATCATAATCTCGTTCGCATGGTAACTGTTAAAATTACCGAACGGGAAAATAACGGTAACAATCACTGAAAATTCCACGCTTGATTTGCCGCGAGCGAACTAGCGCGAAATTCGACGTTTACAAATCTCGCGCTTGACTTGCGGTGGCGCATCTGCGTAATTCACCGCCGAGCCTTCTGATAATTGGAAACAACTCTTTGAAACAACTTGCCTTTGGCGCGCGGGCTAACTCGCCCGCGCCCACTTGCCGATCCTCAAACTGTCACAATCCTGAATGTTCAAGGTGCGTCCGCAGGATAATGTTGTTCTTGAAAGTTGTCATGGTTGTTTCCAAATCCCAATACATATGGGTGAAAAACGCAGATGCGCCCGACTTGCGGATTGGAATCTGCACAAGTTGCAATGTGAGATCGGGTATGGTATAATCAGCAAAACGAACTTTCTAAAACAGTACAATAATTAGCGAATGGAGTCGCTGAAATGGCAGATAAATTGACAACAAGGATGCCATACTCGGTATCGTTCTCGTTGGTTATTATGATAGTGATGTCATGTCTGTGCGTTCTGTTTGAACTGGCCGATGTCGCCAAGAACTGGCCGGGATGGTTGTGGGACGCAGATGTCATGTCTAAGGTTTGGATAGTTTCAGCTGTTGGGTTTGCTCTCTCCGTTGTAATGATAAACTTGCGCAAAAGATGGCTGTCATGTATACCCCAAGTGGCTGCAATGATCTATGCATTATTTTGCTGGGCGCAAAGTTATGCTCCTAGTGAAATTGATGGTGTATGGGTTTTGATGCATTTGGGGGTGATTGCGCTGCTAGCCGCTTGCCATATTCTCCCGCTGATCCCGTTATTTCGCCCATCGGCGTCCAAATATTTTAGATACAAATCTGGTAGCCGCCAAAATCCTGTCAATCCTGTTAGCGAAACTCCAACTGAAAGGAGTACCACATGAAACTCTTTGCACGAACGTCTCGTCAAGCCGTTTCATCCTCCGTAGCCTTGGCGAAGGAGGAAACATTGTGTAGGCTGATATTCGTCTCATCCCTCGTGCGAGAGGGGAGAGGGAACGGGAAAGGTGAAGTGAAATGAGGCTTGAAGCAGAGAACGTCAAGGAGACAAATGTTGCCAATGTGGAAGTGTTGCCAATGCCAATGACCAGTTCCAATGAGTTTTAGCCGCAAAGAACGCAAAGGACGCAAAGAAAGGAAAATGATGATGGTGCGCCAAGCAAAGCTCGGCAGAACTAACAGAATGGTGCGCCAAAGGAATCTGTACGGCAAAGAAAACGACATGCCGATAGGAAGGCTGGCTGCGCGGAGATGCACCTCCGAAAGGCGAACGCCTTTCGGAGGGAACCTCGCCGAAGGCGACCCGAAGGGCGCGCAAGCGGGTGCGCGACCGACGTGCAGAAGTACGGCCTCTACCGCCTCGCGTGGGCGGACGTGAGGAGGGCAAGGTAAGAAATGCCGAAACGGAATTGACAGGGGAAAATCGTATGATATACGCAAAACAACCCAAGAAAGGTAGATTCCATGGCAACAGGAAAAGCACTC
>JAFXEA010000004.1 GCA_017521065.1 Kiritimatiellia bacterium
CAGATCGAGGCCGCCCGTATCGCCATGACCCGTTACATCAAGCGTGGCGGTAAGGTGTGGATCAAGATTTTCCCCGATAAGCCCATCACCGAGAAGCCGGCCGAGACCCGCATGGGTTCCGGTAAAGGTTCTCCCGAGTACTGGGTTGCAGTAGTAAAGCCCGGCCGTGTCATGTTTGAGATTGCCGGTGTTTCCGAAGAGGTCGCGCGTGAGGCGCTGCGTCTGGCCAGCCACAAGCTGCCCTGCAAGACGAAGATTGTCAAGCGCGAGGATGAGAACGAGACAGGTGGTGAATAAGATGAAGGCAACTGAAATCCGCAACATGTCCGCTTCTGAGCTGGAGCAAAAGCTCGTCGAGCTGAAGAAGGATCTGTTCATGCTCCGTATGCAGCATGCCACCAACCATCTTGATAACCCCCTGAAGATCGGCACGGTTCGTCGCGACATTGCACGGGTTAAAACCGTCATCCGCGAGAAGCAGCTCGAGCAGTGAGGAGGCAGACGAAAATGAGTGAACTCAGAACCACTTCGCGTAAGACGCGCGTCGGCAAGGTCGTATCCGACAAGATGGACAAGACTGTGGTCGTCATCGTGGAAGACCGCGTTGCCCACCCCGTCTACAAGAAGATTATCAAGACGACTTATCGGCTTAAGGCGCATGACGAGCACAACGAGTGCGGCGTCGGCGACAAGGTCAAGGTGATGGAGACCCGCCCCCTGTCTCACGACAAGCGTTGGCGCGTGGTCGAAATCGTCGAGAAGGCAAAGTAAGGAGGCGACGACATGATACAGCAGGAAAGTTTTCTGAAGGTCGCCGACAATACGGGCGCCAAGGAGATCAAGTGCATCCGCGTTCTTGGCGGAAGCAAGCGCAAGTACGGCAACATCGGTGATGTCATCGTGGCGTCCGTGCGCAAGACCCAGCCTGGCGGCCAGGTTAAGAAGGGCGACGTCGTCCGTGCGGTCATCGTCCGCAGCGCAAGAGGTGTCCGTCGTGCTGACGGTACCTACGTCCGTTTTGACGAGAACGCGGCGGTCCTCATCCGTGAAGACAATACGCCCCGCGGCACCCGCATCTTTGGGCCCGTGGCCCGCGAGCTGCGTGACAAGGACTTCATGAAGATCCTGTCCCTGGCTCCCGAAGTCATTTGAGGAGGGCAAAGATGAATATTCGCAAAGATGATAAAGTAATCGTTCTGTCCGGTAAGGACAAGGGCAAGGAGGGCAAGGTCCTCTCCGCCGATCCCAAGAACGGCAAGCTCATCGTCGAGGGCGTGAACGTCGCGACGAAGCACTACAAGCCCCGCAGACAGGGCGAAGAGGGCGGCATCATCAAGAAAGAGACCCCCATCTACGCCTGCAAAGTTATGCTTGTTTGCCCGAAGTGCGGCAAGGCCACTCGCGTTGGCCACGTCTTCGAGGATGGCAAGAAGCTCCGCGCTTGCAAGAAGTGCGGCGCGAGCCTGTAAGAGAGGAGTGACTGAACTATGACCAGAATGAAGAAAAAGTATCAGGAAGAAGTCGCTCCCGCTCTGATGGAGAAGTTCAAGTACAAGAGCGTCATGCAGATTCCGCGCATTGACAAGATCGTCATCAGCGTCGGCTGCGGCGACTGCAAGGACAACGCCAAGGCGCTGGACGCGGTCATCAAGGACATCAGCGCGATCGCCGGCCAGAAGGCCGTTCCGACCAAGGCTCGCAAGAGCGTTGCCAACTTCAAGCTCCGTGTGGGCATGAATGTCGGCGTCAAGGTCACGCTGCGTCACGACCGTATGTGGGAGTTCCTGGACCGTCTGCTCAACGTGGCGCTGCCCCGTGTGCGTGACTTCCGCGGCATCTCCCCCGACGCTTTTGACGGCCGCGGCAACTACAGCCTCGGCATCAAGGAGCAGATCATTTTCCCCGAGATCGACTATGACAAGATCGAGAAGCTGCGCGGCATGAACATCGCCATCACCACCACGGCGCAGACCGACGAGGAAGCCCGCGAGCTGCTGCGTCTGATGGGCGCGCCGTTCGTGCAGGCCTGAGAAGGAGGAAATGAACAATGGCTAAGAAAGCTATGATTCTCAAGCAGCAGCGCGAGGCGAAGTTCTCCACCCGTAAGTACAACCGCTGCAAAATCTGCGGCCGCCCCCACGCCTATCTGCGTGACTACGGCATCTGCAGAATCTGCTTCCGCGAGCTCGCGTACAAGGGCCAGATCCCTGGCGTGAGAAAGGCTTCCTGGTAAGGAACTGCGTTTCGGCTCAGTAACACGCAAAAACGGTTTTGCCCCTTTCCGTTAATAAAGGGGCAGGCGATGGCGAAAGGCCGCGGTCAATCGGCTCTGCCAATTGCCGTGGAACCTCGCCACGAAAACCGCAAAACAAGCGGTAACTCTAATAAGGAGGAAAGTATCCATGCAAATCACAGACCCCATTGCGGATATGCTCACCCGTATCCGTAACGCCGGCAGCGCCAAGCACGACACTGTCGACATCCCCGCTTCCAAGATGAAGAAAGCGATCGCCGAGATCCTGCTCGAAGAGGGCTACATCCGCGCGTTCCAGGTCCTTGACGACGGCACCCAGGGCATCATTCGTGTCACCCTGAAGTACCTCCCCGGCAAGGAGAAGGCCATCTCCGGCCTGCGCCGCGTTTCCAAGCCCGGCCTGCGTGTTTACGCTGGCGCCGACGAGCTGCCCCGCGTTCTGAAGGGCCTCGGTATCGCGATCATTTCCACCTCCAAGGGCATCATGACCGACAAGAAGGCGCGCGCAGCGCATGTCGGCGACGAAGTCCTTGCGTTCGTTTGGTAAGGAGGGGGAAGAGAAATGTCTAGAATCGGCAGAATGCCGATCGCCATTCCCGCGGGCGTGGAGATCACAATTGATGAGAACAACTACGTTGTTGTCAAGGGACCGAAGGGCACGCTTGAGCGCGCTATCGTTCCGCAGATCAAAATTGAGCGCGACGGTGACGTTCTGCACGTCACGCGTCCGAACGATGAGAAGCTGACGCGCAGCCTGCACGGCCTGAGCCGCACGCTGGTGTACAACATGGTCGTTGGCGTCACGGAAGGCTTCAGCAAGACTCTTGAGGTGAACGGTGTTGGTTACCGTGCCAGCAAAGAGGGCAACAAGCTCGTGCTGAACGTCGGTTACTCTCACCAGATCGATCTGGAAGACACCGAGGACATCACCACGGAAGTGCCGAACCCCAACACGATTATCGTCAAGGGCATCGACA
>JAFXEA010000500.1 GCA_017521065.1 Kiritimatiellia bacterium
TCTGGGGATGCACGGTAGCGAGATGCGCCGCTGAGAGCGGACGCAAGGTTCTTGTGCTTGAACGCCGTTCGGTAACGGGCGGAAACGTGCGGTGCGAGACAGATCCTGAAACCGGTATCGAGGTGCATACCTACGGAAGCCACATCTTCCATACTCATCTGGATGACGTGTGGGGATTTGTCCGTAGGTTTATAGATTTCAATGGCTATCAGCACAAAGTGCTTGCACGATATAAAGATCGGACGTATTTCCTCCCGTTGGGATTGACTCTTGTGAACAAGTTTTTCGGCGTTGAGCTGACGCCATCGGAACTTCCGGCATTCATGGCAGACGAGACGCATAAGAAGGAGCTGTTTGATGCGTTCTTCCGTGGTTATACGTCGAAGCAGTGGGGCAGACCGCCGGAAGAGATTGATCCCACGATCATTCAGCGTGTCCCCGTGCGTTCAACTTACGACGTAAACTATTTCAACGACTACAATCAAGGAATACCGCTTAGCGGATACAATTCGCTTTTTGATAGGCTGCTTGACCATCCGAACATTACAGTCGAATGTGGACACGAGTTCAATTTGGAAGAGCATCGGTCGTCGGCTTTGTCTAGTGTTCCCGTGTGCTATTCCGGTCCGATAGACCGTCTCTTCGGTTACCGTTACGGGGAGCTGCCTTGGCGTTCGCTCACATTCGAGCAGGAGAAGCTTGACATGGTGGACTTCCAGGGGACGAGTGTTGTGAACTACACCGAGGCTGAGGTTCCGTATACGCGCATACACGAGTTCAAGCACTACCACCCAGAGGACAGAGCAGTCATGTCCTGCGGCAAGACGATCATCATGCGCGAATATCCGCGTGCATGGAAGTCTGGCGATGAACCGTATTATCCGGTGAACAATCTCGAATCGCAGGCGTTGCTTGAGAAATATCAGGCGGAGGCAGCCAAGGTTAAGGGACTTGTAATCGGTGGGCGTTTGGGTGAATACAGATATTACGACATGGATCAGTCCATCGGCAAGGCGCTTGAGGCGGCAAAGGCTCTTACAGGGCGGTAGCAGATTTTTTTTTCAGGAACGCAAAAGAATGCTTGCAATTTATGGTGGAAAAAGTGTATCCTATGCACCGTTGTGTGTAAGGGCTAATTGTCGCTTGTTCCGGTGTCTGCCGCACATGAAGTGTGTTGGCAGTGCTGCGGCGTCAGAAACGTTGCGCGCAATGCCGTTGAAGGAGGTCGTTTTGAGCGGTTCTCCTTGGCGGGGGTAATAGTCGATTTATCATGAAATTATGGTGAGTAAGGCGAAAATCCGCTGAACTTGCTAAGAGAGGAAAACGATAATGAACATTAAGTTCGGTTTGGTTGCAGGCGCTGCTGTCGCATGCGTTGTTATGTCGGGCTGTAAGGCTCCCAAGGCTCAGAGTGCGGATAGGCCGGTCAAACCTGCGCCGCGTATTGCGGAGCCTGCTCCTGCGCCTGCTCCGGCGCCGAAGGCTGTCAAGCCCGCTCCTGCACCCGCTCCGGAGCCGCTGCGCTGCAAGTGCGCACCTGGTACCGTCCACACCTCGCCATGCACATGTGGCGCTTCGGATTGCAATTGCAAGGTGAAGCCTGCCGAGCCTGAATATACGCTTTATCGCGTCAAGGGTGGCGATATGCTTTCCGCCATCTGCGCAACGTACGGTCTGAAGCAGAGCAAGGTGCTTGAGCTCAATCCTGGGCTCGATCCCAACAAGCTTTTTGTCGGCAAGAAGATCAAGCTTCCCGGAAAGATCGATCTCAAGGATGCCGATGCCAAGTCTCTTGCGAAGCAGCCTGTTGCCAAGAAGTATGCCAAGTCCACCAAGGCATCTTCCGCCAAGGTTTCCTCCTACAAGGGCGCGACAAAGGAATATGTCGTGAAGAATGGCGATTCCCTTGGTAAAATCGCATATTCCAACGGAATTACGATCAAGTGCCTCAAGGAAATGAATGGGCTCAAGAAGAATACGATTCGTATCGGCCAGAAGCTGAAGGTCCCTGCCGAGAAGCCTGTTGTCGCAGCGAAGGTCGCACCCGCTCCTGCCAAGCCTGCTTCTGCACCGGCGGCGGCCTTGCAGTCCGCACCTGCTGCGCCCGTCGCAGAGTCCAAGCCGGCGGAAGCTGCGCCTGAGGCGGCTCCTGTCGCCGCACCGGCTCCTGTCGAGGCGGCCCCCGTCGCACCTGAGGCGGCTCCTGCTGTTGCAGAGCCTGTGAAGGAAGAGGCTTCCGCCGCTGAGACCGCTTCCGCTCTCACCCATACCGTCAAGGAGGGTGAGGATACTGTGTCCATTGCAATCATGTATGGTGTCTCTCCGAGCGCCGTGATGGATCTCAACGATCTCAAGAACACCGATTCGCTCAAGGTCGGTCAGGTTCTTAAACTCCCTGCCAACGCCAAAATACAGTGAGGCAGGCGCGTGTAGTTCTCGGCCTTGCAGTCCTCGCGCTTGTAGCGATAGGATTCGTGGTGCTCTCATCCGCCGGTGGCCCGGTCGGTTTGAGAACACCACCTTCGTTTGATCAGTATTATTTCGTAAAGCAGCAGGCAAAGTGGCTCGTCATCTCGTTGCCGCTTTTCTTCTGCGCGATGTTCTTCGACTATCGCAACTGGAAGAAGAATCCTTGGCTTACGGTAGTGCTGTATGTCGTTATCATCCTTGCGCTTTGCGCCGTTTTTGGGTTCCGTCCGGTCAACGGTTCTCGCAGATGGCTGATGTTTGGTCCGGTTCGCATTCAGCCGAGCGAGTTTGCCAAAATAGCGGTTGTCATCGCCATGTCCGTATTTCTGGACAGGGTGGGGTGGAGGATTGAGCTCTTCTGGAAGGGTGCTGCAAAGGCCCTTGCGATTGTAGCGGTGCCTATGGGGCTTGCGATCATAGAGCCTGATTTCGGTTCGACAATGGTTATGGGAGCCGCTGGCGGTGCATTGATGTTTGTTGCGGGAATGCGTTGGCTCCACATACTGATCATCGGTGGCATCGGAACTGTTGGGATCGGTTCTCTGCTTCTGGCCAACGCAAACCGAATGCGGCGCATTGCGGCGTGGCTGCCGGATGGGGCGAAATCGCTTCTTTCGACATGGTGCCCTTGGCTTGGTGATCTTACGGTGTCAACGGAGGATGCACGGGAGGCCAACTATCAGCTGGATCAGGCTTTGATTGCCATACGCAACGGCGGTGAGACTGGCGTTGGATTTGGAAACTCCATGCAGAAGCAGATGTATCTTCCGGAAAATCATACTGATTTCATATTTGCGATTGGTGCTGAAGAGTGGGGCATAGTCTTTTCGTTACTCATCCTGACGCTTTTTGTGACGATTTTTGTGTGTGGCATGATTATATCCGTCAATTCCTGCGATAGACTCGGAAAATTCATGGCTTTTGGCGTGACATTCCTCATTTTTACCCAGGCAATGATCAATATCAGTGTTGTTACAGGTCTTCTGCCAACCAAAGGTTTGGCACTGCCGTTCATAAGCTATGGAGGTACCAATCTTATGTCGGCGCTCATATCAGTGGGCATGCTGATAAATGTTTCCCGTCAAAGCGACTTGCAACGGCAAAGGGAAAAGAGTAAAATATCCGCCGTTTTTCACATCAAAGGAGATTGACAATATGTCACGTATCTATAATTTTTCGGCAGGTCCCGCTGTGCTCCCGCTCGAAGTTCTTCAGGAGGCCCAGAAGGAGCTCGTCGACTACAAGGGCAGTGGAATGTCGGTGATGGAGATGTCCCATCGCGGCAAGGAATATGATGCGATCCATCAGGAGGCGATAGCCACATTCAAGGAGCTTTGCGGCCTTGATGACGATTGGTCGGTCTGCTTCATCCAGGGTGGCGCATCCATGCAGTTCGCCATGATTCCGATGAACTTCCTCGGCAAGGATCAGGTTGCAGACTACGTCAAGAGCGGTACCTGGGGCGGCAAGGCCATCAAGGAGGCCCAGAAGATCGGTCAGGTTAACATCGCCGCCGACTGCCAGAAGGATATTCCCACCCGTCAGCCTGATGCGTCCGAGTATAAGTGGACTCCCGGTGCGGCGTACAGCCATATCTGCACGAACGAGACAATCTCCGGCGCGGAGATGAAGGAGATCCCCGAGACGGGTTCGCCGCTCATCGGTGACATGTCGTCCGACATCCTCTCCTGTCCGCGCGACTACAGCAAGTTCTCGATGTTCTACGCCGGTGCGCAGAAGAATCTTGGACCTTCCGGCATGGCGGTCGTTGCGATCCGCAAGGAATTCGCCGAGAAGGGCGATGCCGCTCTCCCCACGATGCTTCAGTACCGTACCTACATCAACGATAATTCGCTCTACAACACGCCGCCCACATGGGGCATCTACATCTTCGGCGAGACGATGAAGTGGGTCAAGAAGATGGGCAAGGAGAACCTCTTCAAGCTCAACGCCGAGAAGGCCGGCAAGATCTACGACGTGATCGACTCCACCGAGTTCTACCGTGGCACGGCGAAGAAGGAGTTCCGCTCCAACATGAATATCACGTGGCGTCTTCCCACCGAGGAGCTCGAGGCTCAGTTCATCGCCGAGGCGAAGAAGCTCGGAATGGGTTCACTGAA
>JAFXEA010000501.1 GCA_017521065.1 Kiritimatiellia bacterium
ATACTCGATCGCAGGCGGGATGACGTTCTGTCCGGCGCAGGTGTACATCGGGTTCACGCGGCTTCTCTTTCCGTTCCTCCTCGGTATGCTGCTCGCCCGCCTGAAGTGGCGCATATCGGTTCCGCAGGGTTTCTGGTGGTGTGCATTGGCTCTGACGGTTTTTGTGTGCTTCCCGCGCATAGGAGGCTGGGGATTGCCGCCTGCCCAGCAGATGACCAGCATCTGGAATGGAGCGTTTGAGCTGTTCGCTCTCTTTCTGGTTTTTCCCTTGATTCTCGTAATGGGGGCGGGGAGCGAAACCGGAGGGGGAAAGACTGATCGGATATGCCGTTTTCTTGGCGAACTCTCTTATCCTCTCTACATGACGCACTACCCTTTCATCTATTGGCATCATGCATGGGCAAAAGCCAACTGGAATGCCCATCCGGTCTGGTTCCACATCGCGCTTGCATTGGCGTTTCTTGCATTGTCCATCCTGTTTGCCTGGATGACATACCGTCTCTTCGATCTGCCCGTACGCAGATGGCTCTCCAGAAAGTAAAGGAGTATCATGGACAAAATGGTTTTGTTTTTTGCCGGGATCGTTTCGGTCTTGCCGGCCTTCGCCATCTTCATCGAAAAGCCGTTTTCGGTTCCTGAAGGGGATTACAGATATGTTGATGGTGCAGGATGGGAAGGGCGTCGCGCGATAGTGTTCAGGTCCGAAACGCCGTGCAGGGGGAAGTGCCCCTTTGTTGCGCTTGATCTTGCGCCCGGATATCAGTATGAATTCACGGCGATAGTGCAGAGCAGGCTGTCGGAAGATTCCGTTGTGGAGCTTTCCCTTTCCTGGTTTGATTCATTAGGGAAGCGTATCAGTTCGGCGACCGGCAAGCCGATGAACGACAACGAGGTGCTTCCCGATGGTTGGGTGCGCTACGGGGCGAAAACTCCCATCATTCCGGCAAATGCGGTTAGGGGCGCGATGCACGTTTACGTGTGCCACGGCGGAAAGGGACGGGCCGTGTTTGACCGTTTCACCCTGAAGCAGCTTGACGCCAAATGGGTCGGACCTCTGCTCTCTTCGGCGTATCAGAATGTGGCGGTCGATGGAACCGTGCGCTTCGCCGTGCCGCTTATGCATTTTGAGGCGCTTCGTATCCCGAAGGGTGAGTTGTGCGCGACATTCACGATGAAAGGCGCGGACGGCAAACCGTTCAGTCTGCCGCCTTCCTGCATAGACGGACGGCATGCCGAGGTGTCTGTCGATGTATCGCGCCTTGCGAAGGGATCCAATCCCGTGGTGTTCGAACTGAAGACGACTAAGCGCAGCTATGGAATCTCGAAATGCACATTCACCCGAGCAGACGCTCTGCCGGAAAGGAAGGTTTGGATCGATTCGAAGAAACGTCTCATCGTGGACGGAAAACCGTTTTTCATGTTGGGGATGTACTGGCGGAAGATAACGGACAAGGAGCTGGACGTATTCTGTCCGTCTCCGTTCAATACGGTCCTTCCGTGTCAGCGTCCGGTCCGTGCGCAGTTCGACCTTTGCCAGAAGCGCGGACTCAAAATGTGCTATCCTTTCGAGAACCTATATGATGTCCCCGGCGAGGAGACCAATGTGGTGCGCATTGTCAAAGAGCTGAAGGACCATCAGCGCTCCTTCTGTGGTATTTGAACGATGAGCGTCCTGCATCGCTTGTGAAGCAGGTGCAGTCCCGTCACGACCTGATACTTTCGATGGATGACCAGCATCCCACATGGTCTGTCACCGACAAGCCGACGCTTTGCCGCGACTTCCTCGGTACGTTCGAGATATTCGGCACAGACGCATACCCTATCGGGAACTCAACGAAGCGGTATTTGCGTCCGTTGGAGATGGTGCTCGCCTATTCGCGGATAGTCCGTGAAGGCTGCATGGACCTCTATCCGATGTGGCATGTGCCGCAGGCGTTCGACTGGGGCTGGTTCCGCAAGAACAAGAAGGATTACCTTGATGTGCGCTACCCGACACGGGAGGAACTGCGCCAGATGACATGGCAGTATCTCTCGGCGGGAGCGAACGGGATAATGTACTATTCGTTCAATACATTGCGCGATTACGTGAAGGGTGCCGAGTTCGACGCGAAATGGACTGAACTCAAAGAAATCGCCGCAGAGGTCAAGAGCTTTGAGAACGTGTTCCTGACGGATCGGGATGCTCCCGCCGTAAAGGGGATGACTCCGTTTGTCGGTGCTCGCGCCTGGCGGTATGGCGGTGAAGTGTGGCTTTTGGCTGTCAATGCGTCGCGTGATCCGCAGGATGTGTCGCTTACTCTCGATTGCGATACCGTGTCCGCAGTGAAGAGCATATTCGGTGCGCCTCCTGTCCGCAAGGATGTTCGGACCTTCGGATATTCGCTTAAACCGCTGGAATGCGTATTTGTCAGAATGGAGGAAAAATGAGTAAAACGGCAATTGCTGTGTTTCTTTGCATGATGGCGGTCGTGGCCTTTGCCGAGCCGCTGTCTAAGGATTTCCGTCTGCCCGGGAATGGCCTTTACCGTTATGTTGAAGGTGCAGGCATGGATGGTTCCCGTGCCGTCGTGTTCGAATCTTCTTCGCCTTGCGGTACAGGATGCCCGTCTGTGAGCCTTGATCTGGAGGCTGGAAGCCGATACTCGTTCACTGCGTTGGTGAAGGCGGAGGTGGCTAAGGGTACAGTGATGCAGCTGATGCTGGAATGGAGGGACGGAAACGGCAAACGTCTCGGTTCCGCATACGGCAATCCGGTTAACGATAACGAGGTGCTTCCTGATGGATGGTTGAGGTACGGCAACACTACGGCTGTGATTCCGGAAGGGGTGAAGTCCGCCGGACTCTATTTCTATGTCGGGCAGGGCGGCAGCGGCAGGGCGGTGTTCGACCGTTTTGAAGTCACGCGGCTAAACGCATACAGCGCAGGGCCGTTGCTTAGTTCCTCATATCAGAATGTCGCTACCGGTGGCGTAGTGCGTTTCGTTGTCCCTCTGCATGGGTTCGACGGCCTGAAGATCCCTGAGGACAGGTTCGAGTCCTTTTTTACGTACCGGGGCACTGACGGTGTCGTCAGGAAAGTGAAGCCGTCGAAATTCGATCTCGACCACGCCGAGCTTTCGATAGAGGTGGACGGCATGGCGATGGGAACGCATCAGGTCGGTTTTTCCGTATCGTCTTCAGGGCGTTCCTATGGCACGGTCTGCGCGAAGTTCACGCGCGCGGTGAATGTGCCGAAAAGAAAGGTGTGGATCGATCCGAAGAAACGTCTCATTGTGGACGGAAAACCGTTCTTCATGCTTGGCATGTACTGGCGGAAGATAACGCCTGAGGAACTGGACGCGTTCTGCCCGTCGCCGTTCAATACGGTGCTGCCGTGCCAGAGACCGGATCGTGCGCAGTTCGATCTGTGTCGGGAGCGTGGGCTTATGATGTGCTATCCGTTTGAGCACCGCTATGACGAGCCGGGCGAGGCGACAAATGTCGTGCGGATTGTG
>JAFXEA010000502.1 GCA_017521065.1 Kiritimatiellia bacterium
ATCGCTGGTTCCGCATGTGCTTTACGGAGAATGGATATGGAAGCTCAAGGTATGATACTACACTTAGTTATGGAACGAATAAGTATGGCGTGGTGAGAACTCCTCCAGACACAGAGAAATGCACGATTCAATTACTTGAACTTGCACTTTATGATTCAGAAGGCAATAATCTCCTTGAAGGATTTACGTCTTGTGAGCCTAATGCGATTGCGAGGTATGACAGCAATGGCTATTATGCCGGTCAGGAGCCAGGTACGGTTGTCCTGGGATCAACTGGTGGGTATGGATTCAACACAACCAATGGACAGCTGTACAATCTTTTCGATGCCAAAAACACAAAAATGGCAGGATATTCAACGTATGTTTCAACAGGCATAACGGTGGATAATCCTGACAGCTGGATGAAGCTTGTAGTCAGACTGCCTGATGATGCGCCAGAGGCGGTAAGGGTGGATTTCATGTCGGCTATGGGGACAAATTCAACAGTTGCATCCTATAATGGGCGCATAGCAACTGCATTTAGGTTGGATGGAAGTGCGGATGGCGTAAATTGGGATTTGGGCATTGCGCAGAATGATGCGCTGGTAGCACCTTCAAACGCAGGAAAATGGTATTCTGATCCTAATGGTGATACAGTTTATGGGAAACGTCCAGGTAAAGGGTTTGAAATAACGAAAGCGATTCCAGACTCTTCGTTTTCGCACAGTTTTACCTGCGTTGGTGCATCGAACGGCGGCGTTATTGATATTGTGGGCAGTCCATATACGGTATCGGGGCTGGTGGTTGACGCGTCGGCGTCCGCTGGAGCCATATCGAATGTTGTTTTTGCCGCCGAAGGAACGGTCTATATTGAAAACGTGGCGGATATGGACGCCGATTCGATATCTCTGCCGGGCGACTATTCGCATTTGGATGGAGTTGAGAACCTCTCGAAATGGGAATTTTCTGTTGGCGGAGAAAGCTTCATAAATCGCATGCTCACTGTTGAGAACGGAAAGCTGTGCCTGAGGAAGCGCGGACTTCGGGTGATTTTCAGGTAAAGTCCTGTCCGACCTTGAAAACAAAAAGGAGATGAGAACATGAAAACAGTTGCTGGTGTAATGGTGGTATTAGGGTTCGTTTCCTTGTCGGCATTGGCCGATACGTATGTTCTCGATTCTTCGTTGTCAGGACGGGATGATATCGACTGGACTGTGGCTTCATCGTATAGCGGCTCCCATTCCAGGAATCCTACGACAGGCGATTTGGTTGAGATTCCTGCTGGAATGGTTGCGAAGGTTGTGGCTGGAAGCGGAAGCTGGGAGTTGGTCAACAGCCTTTCGCGCATTGTTCCGAAGGATGGGGCGGTTTTTGAAGTGGTGGTGCCGGAAGAACATGAAGGCGTTGCCGTTCTCGGAATTCCCGTTACGGAACATGGTCTTTCTGATGCAGCGAACAGTGGAACGCTCCGCAAGACTGGTGGCGGCACTCTTGAGTTGGCAAGCTATCGCAATGTAAAGGATGGAAATCTTGTGCGCGATTACTACCTCAACATAGCTGTTGACGGCGGTGATCTTCATCTGTACAAGGGCGGCACGGATGAAAATGAAGACTTCATGTTCAAGGATATCACCGTATCGGATGCTGGAACACTTCACATTTGCTACTTTGGGGACACAAACTGCGATAATCTAAATGGGACAGGCTGTGTTACATTGGATAACACCACTGCAAAGAATGCGCAGAATCTCTATATTAACGGGGAAGGGTATTCTTCTTTTGATGGCTGGATGACAGGTCCAAAACTCCGTATCGATATTGTGGCTGGACGCCATGATATCACTTGCCCGACTAATACCATCAATACGATTTGCTTCGGACAAACAGGAATATGCGGTTTTACGCGTCTTGGTGCGGATAATACTGTTCCTTCATCTCTTGGTACGGGAAACTTCAATTTCTCTTCCCATTCAGGCGTAATATATCTTGGTAATGAGGTTGAAACGTCCAGCAAGACATTCTGGCTTAATTCAAACAGCTTCATTGACGCAGGCGCTCATGGAGGTCTTACTCTTAAAGGGAAGTTGGATTCATCAGGTGATGCCACATTGCTGCGTACCTTTACTCTCTTGGGTTCGAACGATAATCCCTGCGTAATTTCCGGTACGTTCCCTGCTCGAGCCAATCAGAAAAACGTATTCTATATCAAGAAGAAGGGAACTGGCACGTGGCGCATGGCACATCATGCTACACGCGGTTCTCTTGGCGTTTTCGATGTTGAGGATGGTACGCTCCAGTTTGATACAATAGCGGAGAAGGGCGAACCCTGTTCACTGGGCTATGCTACGAACCTATTTCAGGAATGTATCCACAAAGCATACGAAGTCGGCGTTCCTGTGAATTATGCCATGATTCTTGGCGGAAATGGTACGGAAGGAACTCTCGAATACACGGGAACGGCGGCAGCTGGGTGTGAGACGCGTCCGATCGCCGTGCGCAGCAAGGGCAGGTTTAAGACTACTGATGTTGCGTTCAGGCTTTGCGATGTATATGCCTTGGGAAATGGCGAGCGTACTTTGACGCTTGAAAGTTCGCTTGGTTCGGGCTATGGCAGTATGGCCACGAAACTTTCTGACGGCACTGACGGCGGCAGTCTTTCGGTAGTCAAGGAAGGTGAAGGCGTTTGGCAGTTGATCGGAACAAATACGTTTACAGGCTCTGCAATTTCTCGCGACGGCACTCTCCTTATCAATAATCCGAGCAGCAAGTATAAATGGTATCGACTTGTTGTCATGGAGAACGCCTATTCATGCGACCGTTACGACACAACCTATTCAGTTGGCACAAATGAACTCGGTGAAGCGAAAACGATATCAGATGAGGAAAAGGCGTATGTGCAGATTGTCCATCTTGCGCTGTATGATGAAGACGGCAACAACCTTGTGAAGGGTTTCAAGCAGAAGTTCCCCGTAACCCAGTTCGCATTTGAAGGCGGTGATGCAAGGGTGATGGAACCTGGCGAGGTCGCGCTTGGACAGTTGGGTTCTTATTCTGGATATAAGGAGCCGTCGCAGCTGCTTCAGAATCTTTTCGATAGAGCCTCATATCCTGCAACTGGCAAGCTGCCAGGTGGTAAGGGTGGTGTTAAGAAGGATGATCCTTCAACATGGCTGCCGATTGTAGTGCGACTTCCCGACGATGCGCCTGCCGCCGTGCGCATGGATTTCCAGTGCGGACGCAACCGCAGTGGCATTGGGAGCTAAAACGGGCGCAATATGACGGCGTTCCGTCTCGATGCAAGC
>JAFXEA010000503.1 GCA_017521065.1 Kiritimatiellia bacterium
CCCGCGAGACGGTGACGCAGGGCTGCGACATCGCCCATCTTGAGTCCAAGTCCACCGTTGACCGTATCGGCGAAGCGCGACGGGATATGACGGACCCAGATGTTGCGGAACGACACGGGATGTCCATGATCCTGAAGAACTATCGGTCCCGAAACGGTCTTGGAGTAAGGCAAGCGGCGGCACCATGTCGTCTTGCCCTTGAACGGGAAATCGTCCTGCACAAGCACACCGTTGAAGAACACCGTTATGGAACCGGGATCGACCATGCGCTCCCCTTCCCATGTAGGCGCGTGGAACACGATATCGTACGTCTGCCATTCTCCGGGCTTGCGGCACGGCTGGACGATAGGAGGATTCTGTCCATACACGGCACCGGCCTGTCCATCAGCATAGTTGGCGGGCTTCCACGGAGAGCGGGATGCCTTCACAGCAGAGGAATCCAGTATCTGAATCTCGTACTCGCCAAAGAAGATGACGCCAGAATTGCCCCATCCTTCGACATCATCGACAGGAGTCTTCCACTCTATATGAAGCTGGCAATGCGAAAACTTCTCCGCGGTGTAAGCTCCGCCTGAACCGGGGGTGCAGACGAACTCGCCATCCTTGGCCGTCCACTTGGACGCTTCACCCTTCTTGTTGCGCCAATGCTTCACGATGCTGTCCTTCGTGCCATTGAAAAGAAGCACGGCATCACTCGGAGGAAGACCTGGGCGGACATCAATCTTGACAGGATCGGGTCTGTTCACGTCGTGCACAGCCCACGCATGGCTTGCGTCCGGCCGGTCCCCGGAAGGTTCCGCCATGGCAACCGACACCGCACACACGGCGACCGCCGCCGCCAACGACTTCTCAATACACGCAATCTTCATCAATTCGCTCCTTTCAGTTTAGCGCAGTCAAGGCGTACACCCGGCTGAAGCTGGGCGAGATTTCCGACGAATCCCCATTCTGTAAGCCTGCATGCCATGTCGAAACCGCTGGTCGTCTTGCCGTTGCCAAGGCAGGCATCAACATACTCGCGGTAGTGCGAAGGAGCGGCGCCGACCGCAGGCATCGGTGGAGGCGTTTTTCCATCCTTCATCACAAAATACGGCTCGGCATCATAGTGCGTCGAAAGCAACCAACCTTTGGTGCCCTCAATCACGCGCCCCTGCGCCGGAAGCCTCTTCATTGGGGTGAGCGCCGCGATATCCTGCAGGTGCGCGGGCGGCAGGAACTTCGGCTCGAGACTGTAGGCCACGTTTCCGAACCCGTCGCACCACTCCACATCGAACGGTTTCATGCCGCTCGCCTTCACGCCTGGGAACGTCCATGTCACATGGGACATCGTCGGCCAGAACTGCTCTCGCTGGGCTGGTGTCCAATCGTCAGCGGAAATGTCCGCGATGACAGTCTTCGGACTTGTCGCGCCAAGTCCCATCCCGAACCATACCGGACTCATCAGGTGAAGGCCAAGATCCCCGAGCCAGGACGTTCCGAAATCGCGCCATCTGCGCCACTGCTTCGGATGGTACACCCCTGCGACAAACGGACGGAACTTTGCTGGCCCCAGCCATAGCTTCCATTCAAGCGTAGAAGGCACAGGAGTCGGCTCAAGCGGCCAAATGAATGCCTTTGGAGACGGTTCAGGACGCCTCGTCGAGAACAGCCATACATGCCTGATCTCTCCAATTGCGCCTTTCTTGATTGCGGCAACGGTGCGTCTGTCGCATTCCCATGCGGCGATCTGCGTACCCATCTGGGTGACGGCACCCTTCGCGGCGGCAAGCTCCTCAATCCGGCGGCAATCCCCAAGATCGTGGCAGAGCGGCTTCTGTCCATACACGTTGAGTCCGCGCTTCAAAGCCTCAAGGATGTACTGCGCATGGGTGTGGTCAGGGGTCGATACGTTCACGGAATCGATTCTATCCCCTTCTGCCGCAAACATCTCGAACGCATCCCGGTACACACGCGCATCAGGATGCAGTTTCTTCGCCGCCGCAAGATATTTGGCATCGACATCGCACAGCGCCGTTATGTGCAGATCCTTGCATTCCATCAGACCGCGCATGTCGGACATCGCCATGTTCCCCGTGCCTACACAAGCGTGAGACAGCAGGGAATTGGGGTTGCGCCTCTTGACAACCGCCGGAAAACCGGCGAACGGTGCGAGTCCGGCCACGGCCGCCACACCTCCCAAAAATCTACGTCTGTTGGTTTTCATGCTATTGATTCGCTCCTGAAATTTCCAGTTTAAACATACAATGATGCTATTGCCTTCAAAAACGTTTTGAGCGACATAGCCTCATTTTGCCCAAATTCTTCCAAAGAAAAACAGCGAGTGTTTAATATACACTATCCCACCACAAATTGCAAAAAGAAAATGACCACTGGGAAAATCATCGTGTTTTCGCCAGCTTTTCACCGCATCAATTTAGCGTTAGGAGGCAATGTAGAGAACTCGGGTGGAGCGACCAGAGCAATCTCCGCATTGTGGAAGCGGAAGGCCGATTCAGCGACAGCTCCGAAAAGCATAACCGACTCGACATTTGCCGGAACATCCGCACATCCGGGTGCTATCTTTATGCGATAGCCATCATCTAAATAAGGGAGCGTTGCACGGAGCGGCCATGTATCATCGCGGAACACAAACGGCATGC
>JAFXEA010000504.1 GCA_017521065.1 Kiritimatiellia bacterium
AAGATATGGCTAATAATAGAGGAACTTCTTTAGGTAACGTCTGTCGCACGATGGCGGCAGGGATTCTGTTGCCTGTTATGGTGTTTGGCGCTGATGGCGTGAGGAGCGACGCGACGTTTGTGTTCCTTCAGCCGGAGACGAGTTCATTCTGGTGCACAGCGACGAACAGTACAATGACCATCCCTATCTATTATCCGAAGGGTGCGACCAAGGCTGATCTTCTGGTGGATGGGATGCAGTATGCGAAATCCTACAATGACATCACGGCGGACAGCGTAGAGATCGAACTTCCTCCGCCGACGACCGAGCGCACGGAAAACGTCTATACGCTTACGCTTTCGTTTGACAACGATACGGTTCAAACCGCCCAGCTTGGCTCTGTTCGCGGGTATGCAAGGAACGCCGCAGGAGTGGCACGGTGTGTAATTCCGGAAGAGTCGGCTTCATGGAAGAAATTCAAGTACCGGGCAGTGCTGCCGGTTCCGTACGGAATGAAAAATCTCACCCTTTGCCTGAACGGCGCAGAACCTCAGCCTTTGGAAACTGATGGTGCGCAAGGCTGGTACGGTCTTGAGGGGATAAAGCGAAACGACAGCCTCGACTTCACCTATGAGCTGAACGGAATGCCGTACGCGCTTTCTCTTGTCGGCGGCGGCGATGGTTTCTTTGTGACTGTGAAGTGAGGGTTGGGTGAAGAGTAATGGGAGGGACAGCGTCCTCGCTGCCCGCATGAGATTAAAATTTCAATGAAAGGAATGAAACAATGAAAGCAACAACGGTATTTGCGGCAATGATGGCGGCGGCATCGCTCGGCGCGGCACAGATCGACGAAGTAATCGTCCGTCAGCAGTGGCCATGGTCCACCGATGTTAAGGTCGAATACAAGATTTCCGGTGTGACAACGCCGGTCAATGTAGGTGTGAAGGTCTATGATGGAAATGAAGAGCTTGTATCGGAGAACCTTTCCAAATCGCTTACTGGCGACATCTACGGAATATCGAAGGATGGCGTGGGGACAATCGTTATCGATCCCGTGAAAGCGTTCGGAACTGCAAGGAAGGTTTTGGCAAACTTCAAAGTGGAACTCTCGGTTTCGGATTCGGCGGAAAACATCCATGAGGCGCTCTATCGCATCTATGACCTTGAAACAGGTGCGCATGAGGATATTACCAGAGCGCAACTGTTGAATGGGGAGTTTGGTTCCGTAGAAACTGATTTTGCCAAGGTCGGATCGGACTTCAGCACGACGCTTGATGATGTCATTGTGTGGACCGGTGTAACAAATAAAGCGGAATATGCAACGACCAAACTCGTAATGCGCAAGGTAAACGCAAAGAACAAGACCTTCACGATGGGATCGCCAGAAGGTGAAGTCGGAAGGTATGATAAGGATGGCGCTGGCATGACTTCTGGACGTGAAACCCAGCATGACGTAACACTCACAAAAGATTTCTGGATTGGCGTATTCGAGGTTACCCAGAAGCAGTATTCGATGATAATGAATACTTGGCCGAGCAAGTTCTCATTGGCGGAATGTCGTGATATGCGCCCAGTTGATACGATATCATATGATGATATTCGTGGAGCGATGGGAGGTTCGGGTGGAACGTGGCCTACAAACAGTTCGCATGAGGTTGGGTCTGGATTTCTTGACTCGCTACGCAAGAAAATAGGCGGTGGCGATAAATTGGATTTGCCTACCGAAGCTCAATGGGAGTTTGCTTGCCGCGCAGGAACGACAGGAGCACTCAATAACGGAAAGACGGTGGAGTATGATACCAGTACGTATACTTGCCCGGCATTGCGGGAGGTTGGTAGGTTCAAGTTCAACGGTGGGTACTTTAACGAAGGAAATACATATCCAGATTCTGCTGTATTCCATCTTTTAGGTTTGACGAATGGAACGGCGCATGTTGGAACGTACCTGCCCAATGCATACGGTTTGTATGACATGCACGGCAATGTTTGGGAATGGTGCCTTGACTGGTATGGAGCATATCCGTCCGAAGCGGTTGTTGACCCGGCGGGACCAGAGCGCAAGGATGCATGGCTGTCGAATCCCGCAGAGAACAAGTACAATGCCCGCATCGTCAGAGGCGGTGGAATTACGTCGAAGGCCAGTGACTGCCGCGCTGCGATGCGCAACCATGATACATGGTCGCAAAGGTCATGGCTCTGGGGTTTCCGTCTCTGCTTGACGATAGAGTGACAGCAAGGATGAATGCTGATGAAGAGTAATGGGTTTTTGAAATCTGCCGTTACGTATGCTGCACTTGCTTGCGTGTCGGCATTTGCGACCGAGAAGTCGCTGTTGTCGGATGGCGGGTTCGAGCTAGGCGGCAATGGGTGGGACCTGCCGAAACCTTGCTGGAGCGTGAAAAAGGGTTGTGGGTTTGAAGGAACCGCAGGTCTTTCTCTTGAGGTGAAGAAAGGTCAGCAGATCAAATGGCCTTCATCTCAGTATTTCACGGTTGAGGGAGGTTTGGCGTACAGGATCAATGCCGTACAGAAGACAGATGGCTTCAAGGTCACTGGAGGCAAGGGGACTGTGAAGATCTACTTCATGGTGTTCGACAAGAACGGTAAGAGTCTAGGCAGTTTCGGCGGCGCAAACCGTGCCATGGATAATTCCGTTTGCAAGGACGGCTGGTATCGTGTTGAGGGCGTAACCCGTGTGCTTCCGGCAGAGGCGGTGAAGGCGAGGCTGCATATCTGGTCATACGACGGCACGGGTGAGGCGTTCGTTGATGATGTTGTTGTTCGCCCTGAATTCGTAAACCCTGTCGATCAATTGTGCTGCAGCGCTTATCGTAGCGAAGCATGGGAAGGTAATGTTTCGTTCAGCGCAGCGTACTGCTCCAATCCGCTGAAGAACCCAGAAAGCGCACTTGAGTGTGAACTGGAATATTTAGGTGCCAAGGGAAGGGCGAAAGCAAAAGGGATTCTGAAGGACGGTGTTGCGACTGTGACGTTGCCGGTTTCGGCGTTTTCATTTGGTCATAACAATGTGACGCTTGAGGTACGTCGTCGAGATGGAAGTGCGGTGCTGGGCAAATCATCTTGTGCGTTCAGGCGTGAGTATGGACCGATGCCGCGCAAGGTAACGTTCGATGGACTTCATCGCACCATCATAGATGGCAAGCCATTCTTCCCGCTCGGCATGTATTGGGGAGAGATTACGGCTGAGGATATTGCAACATACACGAACGGACCGTTCAACTGCCTGATGCCGTATAAGCGTCCTGATGAGAAGAAGCTTGATATTTGCCAAGCTGCCGGTGTGAAGGTAATCTATCCGATAAGCGGATTCTTCATCGACATCGGCGAAGCCAAGACATCACAACAGGCTGAGGAGATAAACGCAAAGTATATCCGTGATTATATTCGCCGCTACCGTAGTCATCCGGCTGTTATGGCTTGGTATCTTGCGGATGAAGTTCCTGCGAAGTACGAACCTATACTTGCTGCGAAGCGGGCTACTGTCCATGAGATAGATCCGGATCATCCTACGTGGATAGTGCTCGACAAACCAGCAGATGTAAGGCCTCTCATAAATGGGTTTGATGCTATCGGAATGGATCCGTATCCAGTGGGAAATCAAGGTGGCAAGGATCGAACGGAGATAGGTATTGCTGCAGGCTGGGCGCACAAGGCCAAGAAGTCAACATATGGATTCAAGCCTATGTGGCAGGTGCCACAGGCTTTTGATTGGGGCTACTACCGTCCTGCAGACACAAATCGTGTGGCGGTGCGCATGCCGAACTACGAAGAGATCAGGTCTATGACTTGGCAGGCTATTGCGGCAGGAGCCAATGGCCTTGTCTATTATTCATTCTTCGATCTTCTCAAGCGTGACAAGTGGCCGAAGGCTCGTACCGCAGGTGCCTGGGAAAATGTCTGCAAGGTTGCGCGTGAAGTTAAGTCGTTCGAGAGCATACTGCTTTCAGGCGAGACTCCTCCATCTGTCGCTTGTACGACGGATGATATATGCGTTCGAGCATGGAGGCATGAAGGTGCGGTGTATCTTGTACTATCGAATACAACGCGCAAGCAGGTGAAGGGCGCCGTGCAGATAGATGCATCCTTATCAACACTTGCGATGCTTAATGGTTCAAGTGGGTGTGTGTTGAAGGATTCGCATACGTTTTCGGCCTCAATTGAAGGTCTTGGTGTCGCATTTGTCCGTTGTGGGTTAGCGGCTCAAGGGCATTGAGATTATTTTGATTTAGATAAGGAGTTGAATAAACATGAAGCGTCGTGAGTTTTTGAAGTCTGCCGTTACATGCGCAGCGGTTGCCGCTGCGCCG
>JAFXEA010000505.1 GCA_017521065.1 Kiritimatiellia bacterium
TGAAGGATTGCAATGTCATGGTGAGAAGCATTTCGTTTCATAGTATATTGACATTATTGGTTGCGACGTTTGCATATGCGACAACCGCATATGCCGTGCCCGTTTCCGGGTGGAATATGTTGACCAAGGATTCTGTCTCGCCGTTGCCCGAGAACACCGCCGTGAGGCTTGAATCGCCCGGAAAGTTTGCAATGGAGTCGGATCTCTCCGCCCTGAAGAAAACCAAGCGTGCTGGATGGGACTTCAATGTGGGCATGGATTTGCGCCGGGAAGTCGGCTTTACGTTCGACTTCTACTGTTCGGATGTGCTGCAGTTCACCGGGTTCAATGTGTATCTCCGCAGCGGCAAGGGTTGGTATACGGCGGCGTTCTCGCCTTCGGAGAGCGGCAAATGGCACCGCATCACCGTCAAAAAGAATGCGTTCTTCAAGACGGAAGGGAACGTGCAGGGCTGGGGCAAGATCGATACGGTGCGCATAGCGGGATGGGCTGGCGGCAAATCGAAGGTGGATTTTGGCGTCGCGGATCTATCCTACATAGACATCGACGGACCGGTCGTCGGCGTGGTCCGTCCCGATTCGTGCATACAGGATCCCAAATACAAGGTCCATTATCTTACATTGAGAAGCTGTTCGGCGGAGATGGCGAGCGTATTGGATTTCGCCGGATTGAATGCCGTCGAGATATCGGATTTCGACATTGGCCGGGAGACGTTAAAGGGCGTCAAACTCCTGGTGTTTCCTTTCAATCCGAAAATTCCCGAGGACAAAGGTGAGGAAGTCAAGGCTTTCGTGAAGGAAGGCGGCAGGATTTTCGCTTGCCACAGCCAGGATCGTGCGGTGATAGAAGCGTTGGGGCTTGATTTCAAGAAATACAAGAACCGCAAATGGAACTCTTCTACAGAAACGCCGACCATGGAGAAAGGCGGATTCTATCTGCAGCACGTATGGCGGTATCCGTTTGACGACTCCGTCCGTCAGGCGTACAACCTCCTTGTCCAGGTGGATCCTTCATGGAAGTCTTTTCTCGATGCCGCCAAAGACAAAATCTATGCGCAGGCGCGCAAGGACCAGGAATGGGTGGCGGGCCTGCCGTCGAAGAAAGGCGAATGGCGCGCTTTTTGGTGCCATTCCGCGAGGGGACTTGGCAAGGGTCGGAATTGGGATTCCTCCATCAAATTCCTCAAAGAGAATGGATTCAACGCCATGCTTCCCAATCTTGCGTGGGGAAGTGCGGCGTTCTACAGATCGTCGGTGCTTCCGGAGCATCCGTCGGTGGCGTCTGCGGGAGATGCATTCGACGAATGCATAAAGGCGTGCCGCAAATATGGCGTGGAATGTCATTTGTGGAAGGTCTGCTGGAGATCGCGTTACGATGCGGATCCGGCTTGGGGAAAGAAGATGTCTGAAGCAGGGCGTACGCAGGTCGACTTCAACGGCGAAAGAAAGGCGATGTGGCTGTGTCCATCGCATCCGGAAAACCTGAAGCTCGAACAGAATGCGTTCGTCGAGCTGGCAGGGAAAGGGGCGACAGGAATACATTTGGACTACATCAGGTATCCTGACATGGATCATTGCTTCTGCGGCGGCTGCCGGGAGAGGTTTGAGAAACGCATAGGACGGGCCGTCCGGAATTGGCCGAAGGACATCCGGTCGGACAAGTCTCTTGCCGCCGAGTGGACCGCATTCCGCTGTTCGAACATAACCGCGCTGGTCAAGGGAGTGTCGGAGCGCGTCCGCCGGGAATTCCCGGGAGTGCAGATATCGGCGGCGGTATTCCACAATCCCAAAGTCAATCCGAACGACATCGGGCAGGATTGGGTGAAATGGTGTAAAGTCGGGTATTTGGACTTTGTCTGCCCAATGAACTACTATGGGGGATCGGATCTGGCGTTCAAAGGGCTGGTGAATGTCCAGATTGAGGCTCTGAAGGGATGCAAGACCAAGATGCGGCCGGGTCTTGGCCTTTCGTGCTGGACGGATTTGAGCCGGGACGCCATAACCATGGCGCGGCAGATCATGATCGTCAGGGAGGCCGGACTCGACGGTTTCTGCGTGTTCAATTTCGACTCGCGCGCGGAGAAGGTGCTCCCGAAAATCCACGCGGGCCCCGTAAAATAGCTTAACAAGGAAAGGAAAACGAAGATGAAAATCGATATTGCACGGACTGTTGCGGCGGCAATGGCTCTGTTTGCCTTCATGCCGCTTGCGGCGGCGGTTTCGGTGAACGAGGGATTGTTCTTCGATCTCGGCTACAAGGGCGATCTCAACGAAAACGGGAAGATCGACAGAGGAGAAATCGGCAATCTCATGACAATCGGAAGGGCATCCGGTTGGGAAGGCTCAACAAAAGAATTGACCGGTGCTCCGGGACAGGCTCCGATACAGATCGAGAACGTGAAAGTGCCGGTCGGTTATTGGCTGCAGAGCGCCGTCACGAACGAAAAGGCAGTGCTGAAAATCCCGCAGGCGACAACGTACGGAACGGACGGAACATATTCAAACTCGCAGCAGACGGTGCATTTTGCAGATACGAAATCAGATGTCAATGCGCGTTCGGGTCTCATAAGGTTCCGTTGGGATGGCTATGCGTTTACTAACAATTTTGAGATGTTGATGTTCTCGGACTGTTGGCTTTGGCATTCCAACGTTGGAGACGCAAGGGGGTTTGCATTTGGAATCACGGATAGCAATAGGCTAAATGTGTGGGTGGGAAAAACTTCTTCTAACTCTGGTTATGAATTGACTCCTGGAAAGTGGTATGACCTTGCTTTTAGCGTCGGAAATTATGGCGAGGATGGAAATGAAAAGGCCAAGGTCCGATTTGTACTTGCTTCAGAAGGGTATGTATTGGGCTATAACTATGACATTGCCAATAAAAAGGATATTTACACTAAGGAAAAGAATGGCATATCGGATATGTTTAAAGAGGTTACTTATGATGTTCCTCTAAATATGGATTACACGACTGTTCAAGCCATCAAACTCGGTGGACAGGATGACAATTCGACACAATGGAGGGAGTATATTGCAACCAATGGTACGTACCGCAAAGCGTTCAAGGGAGCATTCGCAAATGTGAAGTTGTGGTCGAGAGTATTGTCAGATGAAGAACTTGTTTCAGTTCTCTCCGGCAACGACGGAATGCAGTGGTCGATCGGTGCGCAGAACGGTTCGTCCGAAGAATTTGGTGCAAA
>JAFXEA010000506.1 GCA_017521065.1 Kiritimatiellia bacterium
ATCTGGTGCTGGACCGACCGCGTGAACGCCTATGCCGTCAAGCCTCCGGTTGCGGCGATACCCAAGGGATTCAACTGGGAGGCGTACCGGGGAACCGCAAAGGTCGAATACCGCGAAACAATGCATCCGCACGGATGGCATGCGTGGCATGCGATCGGCAACGGATCCATCGGCAACATGGCCACGCACATTTTCGATCCGTTCATGTGGGGACTCGACCTTGGTGCGCCGAAGAGCGTAGAGATGGTTGAGAACGTTCCCGGCGGCGAAGGCTCATGGGATGTGAGCAGCCGCTTCCGCTGGGAGTTCGCGGGCAACTCAAAGCGCGGTCCAATAACGATGCACTGGTTCGACGGAGTAAAGCCAGGGATATCACCCGACAAGAAGCATATCGGATCTAACGATCAGGTGCGGGAGCCGCAGTGGGCGAACCGTCCGCCGGTCGTCGAGGAACTCGAGAAGAAATACGGCGTGAAACTCGGTGCTACCGGCGGCGTTGTCGTAGGAGAGAATGGTGCGATGCGTATCGGCTCCGGCGGCGGACTCATCTTCGCTCCGACATCCTTCAAGAAGCAGCTTGGTGACGTGCCGAAGATATTCCCGCGCGAAAAGCACATGACGCACATGAAGGATTTCTTCACTGCAGCTCGCGGCGGACGCCCTGCCGTATGCAACTTCGACTATTCCGAACCGCTTGCGCGGATTGTCCTTTCGGGCAATCTCGCTTCCCTCGCCGGCAAGGGCAAAAATATATCCCTGTAACCGAACATGGCCGGGTTGAACGAAACGCCAAAGGCGAACCGTGTGCACATTGCGTTCTTCGGACTGAGGAACGCAGGCAAGTCCACGCTCGTTAACGCCTTCGCCGGACAGGACATCGCCATCGTCAGCGATGTGGCGGGCACCACCACGGATCCCGTCTCAAAGGCGATGGAGCTGCTTCCGCTCGGCCCATGCATCCTCACCGACACCGCAGGCCTTGACGATGTCGGTGAGCTTGGAGCCATGCGCGTCAGGAAATCGTTTGCGGTTCTTTCAACCGCAGATATCGCAGTGTGGGTTGTGGGCGATGAAGATGACACCGACTCCCACGGCACTGAATCGTTCCGGATGTTCAGCTCTGAATGTGCGAAGCACGGCGTGTCCATGATCGAGTACCGCCGCAATGAGCCGGTGGAGGATTTCAAAAAGCGAATCGCCGCCATCAAGGTGTCGGAGCAGACGAAACCACTTGTCGGTGACCTTGTCTCCGAAGGTGATGTCGTACTTCTCGTGTGTCCGCAGGATGGAAGCGCACCGAAAGGACGTCTCATACTGCCTCAGCAGCAGGTGATCCGTGAGATACTCGACGCGGGTGGCATAGCTCAGGTGTGCCAGCCGGGATCGATCAGGAAGGTTGCCGCCGCTCCAACCTCATGCAAGTTTGCGATCACCGATTCGCAGGCCTTCGCGGAGGTCAACGCCGCACTTCCGGAGGGGATGCCGCTTACTTCTTTCTCGATCCTCTTCGCCCGCGCGAAAGGCGACCTTGAAACATACTGCAAAGGGCTGGACGCCCTCAAGAACCTTAACGACAACGACACGGTGCTTGTTGCGGAGGGATGTTCGCACCACCGTCAATGCGGTGACATCGGCACAGTCAAGCTTCCAAAGGCGATAGCGAAACTCACAGGAAAGAAGCTGAACTTCAGGTTCTGCTCTGGCGGCGATTTCCCGTTTGACGAATTCAAGCCGAAACTTGTCGTCCAGTGCGGAGGTTGCATGCTTACGAGACGCGAAATGCTGCGCCGCATCTCAATGGCGCAGGTGGCAGTCGTTCCCATCACGAACTATGGACTCGTCCTTGCCGCTGCAAACGGCATAGAGGCGGATCCGTTCACCTGCATGGTTCACCGATAAGGCTCTCCTCATACTCCAAGTCACCCACTATCGCCGACCAGATTTAAGAATTGCGGCACAGACAGAGCTTCAGGCGTTTGCGTACACCGGCGCCATCGCGTCATGTATGCGGCGATAGGTCTCGAACAGGCGTGCGTATTCTGCGGCGACCTTTGAATCGGGCGATATCGTACGGTCCACGTGCAGGCATTTCGCCACAGCGTCCTTCACATCGCTGAAAAGGCCAATCCCCGTACCTGCCAGCAGGCACGCACCGAAGCTCGCATCTCCTGGAGTCGGAACAGCCACCGTGCAGTTGAACACGTTCGCGACGATCTCGCTCCATATCCGTGAACGCGCCCCGCCACCGATAAGGAATATGCGCTTCACCGGAAGTTTCATCTCCTCAAGCGTACGATAGCAGTCCCTAAGCGAGAACGCAACACCCTCCATCAGAGCACGGCAGAAATCGCCACGCTTCGAGGATATCGACACTCCTGTAAAGCTGGCACGCAGGCTGGCATCCCAGTACGGACAACGTTCGCCCTGCAGATACGGATGGAAGAAAATGCCGTTGGCCCCGACGGGGCTCGTCATCGCCTCCTCGTCCATCGCGCCGTAATCTGCGAATCCCCACGTATCGCGCATCCAACGTTGGCAGAGCGCCGCCGCGTTCGTTGCAGACACCGAATACCACATTCCAGGAACAATGTGCGAATAAGTAAGGGTCTTCGGATGCGGATTGGCTTCAGCCGTCATGGAGTTCACATTGCCCGCCGTCGCAAGCTTGATGATGAGGTCGCCCGGCTCAACAGCTCCCGCACCATAGTCCTCAACCGCGCTGTCGCTCGAACCGCATACAACCGGCATCCCTTCAGGAAGCCCCGTCGCGGCGGCAGCCTCGGCGGTCACATATCCGGCAACATCCGTAGGCGCAATGAAAGACGGGAGCTTTTCGAGGGTGAGACCCGCCATCTCCACAAGTTCGCGATCCCAATCCGCCGCCTTCATATCGAAGAAGAGTGACCCCTGCGCCTCGATGCGGTCCGTCGCCGCGGCGCCGGTGAGCAGATAGCGCACATAGTCCTTCACGAAAAGGACATGCCTAGTGCGCTCAAGCGCATCCGGTTCATGCGCCTTGAGCCACATCATCTGCGGAAGCGTCCACGTAGGCGCAGGCATCTGGTAGCAGAACGAGAAGATCCTGTCGGCATAATTCGACCGCAGCATCTCACATTCAGCGGTGGAGCGCTGATCGGTCCACATGATGGTGCGGCGGACGGGCTTGTAGTCTCCATCCAGAAGGACTGCATTGTGCGTGGATCCATCAAGCGCACAAGCTGCGATATCCTTCAGGTTCACACCCTTGTCCGAAAGCTTCTTCAAGGCTGCGCAGAGGGAAGTCCACCAGTCCTGCGGCTCCTGTTCGCTCCATCCTGGATGGTCATGGTATGTGGTGTATTCAACGCTCGCCTCGCCCGCGAACGAACCGTCCTCACCAAGAGCCGTAACCTTGCACCCGCCGGTGCCGTAATCTATGCCAAGAAGAATCTTCATTTCTTTATCCTGCTTTTGAATTAAAACGTTTCAGTCTAGAACAGTGATGCCTGCGGGCACAGATTTCTCAACCTGCATTTTCCCGCCCTCCAGCTTCCATGATACGGATATGCGTCCTTTCGGGGTATCAAGCCAGCCGGATGCCGAGGTTACACCCGCCACGGCATGCGGCACGATACGCACCCTGTCGCAACCGACCGAATCCTCGGTCACGCATATGCCAAGAAGGTATCGTATCATCCACTGCTCCACACTGCCGAACATAGGATGGCAATTGCTGTGGACATTCAGGCACTGCTTTTCATCCCACTCCTCCCAAAGAGTCGTGGCTCCGCAATTCATCATATGGAAATATCCAGGATACCCCTCATGCGTCGCAACATCACCAGCCAATGCCGCCTTTCCGTTCGCGGAAAGATATTCAAAAAGATACTGCGTGCCGAAGAAGCCAGTGGTCAAAGAACGGCCATGCGCAACAATGTCACGTTCCAGCACAGCCAATGCAAACGGGACATCAGATTTAGGAAGCAGACCATTGTAGAGCGCGAAAAGCTGTTCGCCCTGAACGCCATTGTTCACCACTCCTCCTGCTTTCAGATACAACCTCCTGAAGCGTTCCGCAACCTTCGCCGCACGAGCGGAAAATCGAACCGCATCATCACCCTTCTTCAGAACACGAGCAAACTTGGCGGTCTTCGAAAGGAACTCATGCCAATGCGCTAACGCGGAAAGCTTCGTATCCGCCTTCTCAATTGCGATCCAGTCGCCAAGACACTCAGGGATATCATCGTCGGGATAGCGAGCGGAGATTATGTCGGCAAAGCGTAAAAGTGCGGGATACGCCTCACGCACAATGTCAATGTCGCCATCATAGCGCAACAGTACATCTGCCATGACAGGAACACCAAGCGTCCAACCC
>JAFXEA010000507.1 GCA_017521065.1 Kiritimatiellia bacterium
ATGTTAGCATAAGGATAGCGAGGTCCACAACATGTATACCATAGGACCTTCTTCCCCTTTGAGCGCAGAAATTTAGCCGTGTCCGGATCATACGCTTTCGTCGTAGGACAGTACCAGTCGGTTGTGACCAGATACGGACTGTTCGTCTTCCCCGCCGCAAGATCCCCGAACATCTTGGCCGTGGTCATCATCGGGATATCCGGGAAATCACGCTTGAATTTCCGCCAGAACGCATCGATGCCCTTGTAATACGGTTCAGGACGCTCGTCGTAACCATAAATGTACGCGTACTTAACGAGATCATGCTTCCGGAGTTCGGCGACATACGGCTCAAGACGCGACTTGAACGCATTGTAGAATTCATCACTCTCAGTCTCCTTTGCCGAAACATAGCAACTCCACAGCGAATTCGTGTTTTTCGGCATCGGAACTATGTTCAGAATGTTGAAAAGATTCATTCCGCGCTTGCGGGCATGAAGAAGATCCGGAATATCCGGCGGCAGATAGCGCGTGATGTCGTCCGGATTGAGACGATGGTCAAGCATGACATCAATCGCCTGAGTCTTCATCTGGCGGAAACGCGGACCATACTTCATCTTCATGAACCCATCCATGAGGGAGAAGCATGTCTTGAGTCCGAACGTCTCAGGAAGCGCAAACCGACGCACTTGCACAGAGATCGGAACGACTGCCATTATCTTGCCTTCGTTGCGGACCTGCACCTCACCGCGGTACACTCCCATCTTGGCATCGGCATCAGCCTCAACCGTAATCCACACGCCCTGAGTGGCACCCTTGCGCACACGGAATTTCGCCGGCGGAAGGAGTGGATCCGGAATCCACAGTTCCGATGCCGGAACGGCTTCAGGATGTCCAATGTGCTGGTACGCAGGACGGCGGGGAATATATCCAACCCTCTGCCATGAAAGTTTGCCCTTGAAGACTTCAAACTTCTCGGTCTTGAGAACCTTCGGAAGAACGATCGTACAATCCTTCCACTCCACATCCGGAGCGGACGAGATGCATATCTGGGCTGATTCCCTTTCACGTCCGGCAAGCTCCACATCAATTGAGGTACGCTCGTCCGATTTCGGAAATGTCAGAGGAGAAACCGTTCGCATCGAGTCCGCCGTCCAGACTCTTACGCTCCCGTAGGGAACCGTGCTTTTTGGAGCCCTGTGAGCCGGCACACGACGCATCTTCTGCACAAACTTGCGGGGCGGCTCGAACTCGTCCCACATCTCAACATCATTATCCGAGTAAGGCGCGTCGCTTCTCGTGCACATATAGAACTTTTCGCCCTTCTCCGGCATGCGACGCTCAAGATAGACACCGCGAAATTCGGCATTCCCCGTTCCTTTCCTGAGAAACGCATGGCAACTGATCTTCTTGACCGGTTTAAGCGGGACAAAAACCCCTTTGACCTCCTCCCAATCATGCGTTCCCTGATTCCAGGCGGCTCGCTGACCATAGATGAGCTCTCCATCTTCATACCATATGTCGAGATACATGCAATACTCTTCGGCATTGGCACAATCGCTCCTGCTCCAACCACCAAACACGATAGGCGTCTTGTCCGGCTTGTCGTACTCCAACACAATCGACTTATGCTGAGCGATCGTCTCACCCTGCGGCATAGGCTCAAGCACCAAGTTGCGGTATTCCACTCCATGTCCTTCAGTCTGAAGCTGAATTCGTCCGCCGCTTGGATTCACGTCAAACACCTCGGATGTTTTCACACCATTGAGATAGGCAGCTATGCGCGATCCATCACATACGATTTCAAGGGCGTTCCACTCCCCGACTGGATTTTCCGGATATACAGCCTTGCGCCTGATGTCGGCTCTCTGCGGTTCCGGCGGATGAAATGCGCTCAATACGTCGTTGGTTCGTCCGAAATCGACAAGCCGTCCATTGGGATCCCATCGATACTCCGAATCCACACGCGCCTTGCCCGAAAGGACATCCGGCCATTTCCACGACGCGACCTGAACCATGTCGCCGGAATTTCCTGGCATGAGGTTCACCTCGAACGACAGCATCCACGTATTCCAGTATGTACCGTGAGGCCCGACGGAATGCACCAGCACACCACTGTCCGGCGGCTTGTTCTGACGAGGCCCCCATCCTTTTCCGACCCAGCGGAAATCGCATTTCAGCCGATAGTCCCGATATGCTTTTCTGGTGACGGCATAGCCATACCCCTCGCCCGTGACAAGCATCCGTCCGCCACCGATCGTGAATATCCGGTTCGTGTCGTTGTTGAGACCTCCTTCTCGCGTGAAAGTCTCCCAATCCGATGCCGAGCGGAAAAGTTCAACCGTCTTGGTGACCTTCTGCGGAACAGGATCCTCAGGGAATGTGCGCGCGCCGAACGCAATTCCGGAAAGAACGGCAACCATCGCCGTCGCCAAGGAGTGTTTCATTATATCCATCCTCTGATCTCTGTTAGCGCACGACCATCATCGTGCCGAGATTGCCGTATATGGCTTCTATTGTCATTGCCTCAGTGGGCATCTGCGGAACAGTATATGTGAACACGCGTTCCGACGGAGACATCTGCTCGCCATCAACGACAAAACCCTCGAACCTGCGTCCGTTGACGCGTTCCGCCGCCGTGACGGATATCGTAGCGCCTGGACGAAGAGCATTTGCGCCAATCTTTCCGCCATCGATCTCAAGAGCACCTTCCCGTCCGCCTACGATCACACTCATCGACGGCCACTGGTGTGCGCCGGCGGTCATATGTCCATTCACGAAGTTCGGCAGGTTTCCGTCCATATCCACAGTCACTTGATGCAGGAGAGTCGTGATGTTTGCAACATTCGCAGCACCGAGAGCCGGGGAACCAGCAAGAAGATGCATATCGCCGGATGCAAGA